>CAJAXU010000340.1 GCA_903948045.1 uncultured beta proteobacterium
GACCTGGGGGCGCAGCGCATTGACCTGACCCAGTTGCTGATCAAGCACAGCCAGGCCACCTACTTTCTGCGCGCCAGTGGCCACTCCATGACCGGGGCCGGCATCTTCGACAACGACATCCTGGTGGTGGACCGTGCCATCAAGCCGCGCAACACCCACATCGTTGTGGCCATCGTGGACGGGGACTTCACCGTCAAGCAGCTGTACCAGCGCGCCGGGCGCGTCAAGCTCAAGGCCGCCAACCCAACCTATCCGGACATCACGCCGAAGGACGGGCAGACGATCGAGATCTGGGGCGTTGTGACCAGTGCCATCAAGCAGTTCACGGTTTAGCGGCAATACATCAAGTGATCGTGTGACCGCCGCCACGCCTTGCAGTCCACCTGTCATGGAGTCCCCTGGTGTACGCCCTGGTTGACGGCAACAACTTCTACGTCAGCTGTGAACGCATCTTCCGGCCCAGCCTGAACGGGATTGCTGCCGTGGTGCTGAGCAACAACGACGGCTGCGCCATTGCCCGCAGCAACGAGGCCAAAGCGCTGGGCATCAAGATGGGTGCCCCCTGGTTTCAGATCCGGCATCTGGTCGAGTCCGACGGCCTGGTGGCGCTCTCGGCCAACTTTGCCCTGTACGGCGACATCAGCGACCGCATGATGAGCCTGGCCGCCGGCTTGGGGCCAACCCAGGAGGTCTACAGCATCGACGAGTCCTTCATCGGTCTCGACGGGGTGCGTGGCGATCTGGTGGCACGCAGCCACAAGGTCCGGTCTCGCATCCTGCAGTGGGTCGGCATCCCCTGCGGCATTGGCATTGGCGCCACCAAGACCCTGGCCAAACTGGCCAATCACATTGCCAAGACGGCGGAGCGTAAACCCGGCGTCTACCCGGACCACCTGGCCCAGGTGTGCAACCTAGCCGCCTTGGCACCGGCCGAATTGCAGGTGGTGTTTGCGGCCACCGACGTCGGCGAAGTGTGGGGCATAGGCCGGCGTATCAGCCAGCAGCTGCGCGAAGGCGGCATCCAGACGGTGCAAGACCTGGTGCGCATGGACCCGGCCACGGTTCGGCGAGCCTGGTCGGTGGTGCTGGAGCGCACCGTGCGCGAATTGCAAGGTATGCCCTGCATCGGCCTGGACAATTGCCCCCAGCCCAAGAAGGAGATTGCCTGCACCCGCTCCTTCGGCCACCCGGTGCTGGACTTGGCTGGTTTGACTGAAGCCGTGACAGAGTTTGCCAGCCGGGCGGCGGAGAAAGTGCGCCAGCAGCACTCACTGGCCTCGGCGGTCATGGTCTTCGTCCGCACCAGCCCGTTCCGGCAGGATGCGCAGTACAGCCGCTCGGTGGTGGTGCCGATGGTGCGACCGGTAGCGGACACCGGTGCCATCGTGCAGGCCGCCGTGCTGGGCTTGCGCGCCATCTACCGGGACGGCTTCAAGTACGCCAAGGCCGGTGTCATGCTGCTGGAGCTGCAGCCGGACTCGGTGCGGCAAGGTGAGTTGGACTGGGGCGAGGTGGGTGATCAGGGTGATGGAGGCAATGGCGGTGATGGCGGCAGTCTGGCGCAACAGGAGGACAAGACCCGCCTGATGAGCGCGCTGGACAGCATCAACCAGCGTTTCGGCAAGGGCACCATGAAGATGGCCAGTGCCGGGCTTGATGGCGATCGTCGGGTTTGGTCGATGAAGCAGGAGCGGCGCACGCCGGCCTACACCACCTGCTGGGCGGATATTCCGGTGGCGCGGGCTTGAAGATGAGATTCACTGACCATGGCAGCTGAACGCCCTGTCACCTTGAAGCGGGCCCACGCCCAGCGGCTGCGCGAGGTGTACCGACGTAGGTACACCAGGGCAAACACTCCAGGTGATCCACGCATTTGCTGCGTCAAAATTGGCAAAGTCACGGCATCGACAATGCCGTTGTACCAACGACCATAATCAGATGCTGCAAACCAAGGCCTCAAACGATCCGATCTTGGATGCGGTCAGGTGACGTCCGAAGCAATAAAGCGGGTCTGCATCTATGGCGCACATTTGTGGATGAAAAAAGCCCGCACGAAGCGGGCCTCGATTTCCAGGAGGCAAATCGTCGTTATTTGTTCTTAGACCTGCCCGCACTTGCCTTTTGAGTAAGTGCCGACGCTGCAACGGATTTGACAGCAGCCGACGTGCGCGGATTGCTCAACAGTTTTGATGCTGTCGTTGCCACACGGGCCGATGTCTGTTCATTCCTAGGTTTTTTCGTAGCCATTTTTTACCTCGTAAAGTTCACGGTGATTGAAATTGCGAGAACTGAACTGGCCTCGATTCCCGCAATCGGTGGATCAGGCAAATAGTTGCATCTGACCCGGATGGGAGCGCCAGTGTTGGCATACAGATTCACGGCGTCCGAATCGGAACCGGATGTATGCGTGCACGAAGACGCTCCTCCAACGGATGTAAGCCATAGCCAACTCCTCATGAAGATTAAGGGGAATTTAGCTTGCCCGCGCACTGCGAACTGGTAAGATTCGCTGTCTGTCCAAGACATGATGTGCATGGGTGGTTTGGTAGCCCCCTATTAACCTCACCAAAGGCTTCTGGAGTGTTGATAGCACTTCAGAAGCTTTTTTTGGTTTGCGCTTGCCTCTATGCAACCCCGCCAAAGCGCGAAATACCAGTCAAATTCTTCCACCGTGGGCGAAAAGCAGCAAGTACAGCCACCATCAATCCCCAAGCCCCAATCAAGTTCGATTCTTGATTGCCTGTCAGAATTCTACTGGTTTTTCCAAAAGGGAACAAGGCTGAGACCTAATTTCCTTTTTTGGGAATAAAAGCTTGAGGCTACTTAACGAAGTGCTGGCTTACCTGCCCAGTCTTTCCAATCAAATGGGACAGTAGGCGGAAGTTTTTTGTCTCGTGGCGGAGGCGGCCTGCCACGATTGCTGGGTGCACGCCGATTTCATAAGCAAAGGCGACAGCATCTTCCGACAACAGGGTTTCCTTTGCCTTGGCCGTTTCCCACCGGTCCTTTGGGATCAGCGCTTCTTGCGCCATTTCGTCGGCTTCGCTTTCGACGTGCTCAGGATTCGGTCGATCCAAATCATCAATGAACACAGGGCTTTCGTCTGAGAGGTGCTTTGCTACGTGAGCCAACTCATGGAGCAGAGCGAACCAAAAATTGTCAATTCGGTCATGACGAAGCGTCAATGCCACGATAGGGCGACCGTTATCCAGCATTGCCGCACCGTCCAAGAAAGTTCGCTTGAAATGCCTTTCGATTACGAGCGTAATGCCAATGCGTGAAAGGTACTCCCTGGCCAGCTTTGGACCTTCTTCGAATGCGGATAGCTTTGCTAATTCACGCAACCATTCCGGCGTGACGGACCCGGCCTTGTAGTCTCGGGTCAAGTTAGCTTCGCGTGCCTTGCGCACCACGCACATGCGCCATGCCAGAAGGGCCATCTCATCGGCCTGGCGGTCTCCGCGCTGATGAAGCGGCGCGCGCAAGAACGCCGGCTCCATCTGCTTGGGCAGAAAGTCATGCTTGAACTTTGTGACCAAGTCTTCCGCGTAATCTTTCATGCGCTGAACGTTGCCCTTGAAGTCTCCAAAGCAACCGCGTTCCAGCATCTCTTTCAAAGGGAAACTGGAATAGTCAATGTCCGGATCTTGATTGACGATCGAATTGTCAGTTTCCACATCTTCAATCAGGATGTCAGCGGGAATGCCCAGGCCACGGTTGAGCCGCCGAATCATCGGCAGAGATAACGGACGTTTACGCGACAAAACCTCCGATACCTTCGAAATAGATCCGATATACGGAATCAAATCCTTACGGCTGAGATCCATTTGATCCATGCGAAAAAGGATGGACTGAATGGGATCCACTTGGACAGGCGGCACCGTTTGGTGCTCGAAATCAGCAATCACCAGAGCCAGCAATCCAAGTTCATTGTCGTCATCGGAGCCAGCTACAGGATCGAGCGACATAAGCGCAGAAAGGCGAGCCATCGCCTGCGCGTAATCTTCCTTGCTCTTAACGATCTTTACGTTCATTACGTTCTCCGTCTATTTGTCAATTGCTGTGCTGACACAGACTAAAACTTCTTTTTGTCGTACTCGGCATGGGTCCCCACCCACTCAACGACCACCAACCCGTTCTGATAGCGCACCTTTACCACTAGCCGATATGTGTTGCCCTTGATGTTGAAAATTACCCGGTTGTCTGCCAAAAAATCTGCGCTTCGAAACCGCCGCTTGATGTCCTGTGGCGACTGCCAGTGCTCACGTTCGACATCTGTTTGCCACGCATCGAGTTGCCCACGTGAGTCCGCGTGCTTTTGTTTGAACTCCTCAAGGAGCGGCAATCCCAGTATTCGCATGGGGTGTTGGGCGTGTTCATGATCAGATACACATTATATTTCCCAAAAAGGGAAATGTCAATGGGTTGTTGACATCGACTCGGGAAGTCAGGCGTCGCAGATCCACCAGTGCTCGATTTAAAGCGAGATATGCGAAACGCCAGCGCCTAGTGAGGACGACTAAATGAAGCTCAAACCAAGATTGATCTTCGACGATGTGGCAAGCTAGCCCGCTCAAACGCCAGGTCAATCTGGATGTGGAGGGCCCAGAGATCGCCAATGTCGATGAAATCCCGGTCGAATGAGGGGTCATGCTGTGCAAAGACCATCGCTTGAGCGTGCTGCGAGCGGCGCCCAAGCGCCCGGTGCGGTGAGTATGGTCACGTAATTTGCTGGGCTGCTGGTCAAGTTGCGTGATGGGCATCAAATGGCTGACTGGGCCAAGTAAAAACGCCACCGGCATTGTGTGCGGGTGGCGTTTTGATCAGTTTGGTCAGTTTGGTGATGGCCTC
>CAJAXU010000341.1 GCA_903948045.1 uncultured beta proteobacterium
ATGGTCACCTGCACGCCCAGCCGCACCAAATCGGCTGCGATGCCGGCCTGCAGGTCGGAGAAACCCAGCACGCAGTCGGGCTGCAGCGCCATGATCTTGTCCGTCTTGGCACTCAAAAAGGCACTGACCTTGGGCTTTTCTTCCCGCGCCCGGCGCGGGCGCACGGTGTAGCCCGAGATGCCCACAATGCGGTGCTCTTGCCCGAGCAGGTACAGCCATTCGGTGGTTTCTTCAGTCAGGCAAACAATGCGCTGTGGCCCCGGGGCAAAGCTCAACAGGTCAGGCGTCATGCTGCCACCTCGGGCCGCGCCAGAGCCGGTTTGGCCGGTTCGACCGGTTTGAACAGCGCCGCCGCCGCCGCCGGGCAAGAAGCAAACCAGGCATGAAAGTAACTGGCGCGCACCGATTGGTGTTGCCACAGCGCCTCGCCCGCCCCGGGCTGCGGCTCGGCGTCGGGACGGGCTGTGCGGGTCGCAGGCTCCAGCGTCGTGGCTGTGGTGGAGTAGTGAAAGGTGTGGCCGCGCAGCGTGCCTTGGGGCAGCATCAGCTGCTGCGGCCCCAGGCCGGCCAGTCGCTTGTGCATGGTCACCTCCCCCGGCAGCAGGCCCCACTGCGGTTGCCGCAGGCCATCCACCGTGACCAGCGTGTCAAACAGGGCCATCATGCCGCCGCACTCGGCCCACACCGGCTTGGCGGCCGCGATGTGGGCTGCCAGGCTGTCGCGCAAGGCGGTGTTGCCGCCAATCGCCGGCGCATGCAGCTCCGGGTAACCGCCCGGCAGCCAGACCGCATCACAGGGCGGCAAGGCGGCGTCGGCCAGCGGCGAGAAAAACACCAGCGTCGCCCCCAGCGCTTGCAGGCAGTCCAGGTTGGCGGCATAAATGAAACAAAAAGCCGCATCCCGCGCAATGGCAATCGTTGTGCCGGCCAGCGGCGCAGGCCCTGCTTGCGCCACTTCGGGGGCGGGCATCGGCAAAAACTCGGTGCGCCAGCGCTGCAAGTCGGCCAGGCTCATCTGCCCCAGCGGGGTTTGCGCCAGGGCGTCGGCTGCCGCGTCCAGCCGTTCGGTGGCATCCGCCACCTCGCTGGCCACGGTCAGGCCCAGGTGGCGCTCGGGCAGGGTCATGGCGGCGTCACGCTGCACGGAGCCCAGCCAATGGGCCGGGTCACGCAGGCTGTGCTGCAGCATATCGGCATGGCGGGCGCTGGCCACGCGGTTGGCCAGCACGCCGGCCCACGGCAACTCGGCCTGGTAGTGTTGCAGGCCAAACGCCAGCGCGCCAAAGGTGCCGGCCATGGCCGAGGCGTCCACCACCGCCAGCACGTGCAGACCGAAGCGCCGCGCCAGGTCGGCCGCGCTCGGCTGACCGTCAAACAAGCCCATCACGCCCTCGACCAAGATCAGGTCCGCCTCAGCTGCCGCCGCATGCAGGCGGGCGCAGCAGTCGGCCTCGCCTGTCATCCATAAGTCCAGCTGGTAGACCGGCGCCTGGCTGGCCAGCGCATGCCAATACGGGTCCAAAAAATCCGGCCCGCATTTGAACACCCGCACCCGCCGCCCCTGGCGCGTATAGAGCCGTGCCAGCGCCGAAGTGATGGTGGTTTTACCCTGGCCGGAGGCGGGGGCGGCGATCAGAATGGCGGGGCAAGCGTTCATGGGCGGTGTGGTTGCAGCAAGGACTCAGTGGGTCCAGGAGAGGCCAACGAAGGCATTGCGGCCCAGCGTCGAATAGCCGTCGGCCAAAACATAACTGGCGTCCGTCAGGTTGTTGATGCGCGCTTGCACGGTCCAGTCGCGTTGCAGCTTCCAGCTGGCGCCAACGTTGAGCAGACCGTACGGCGCCAGCGTTGTGCGCCCTTTGATGCTGCTACTGCTTGAGATGCGGTTGTCCTCCCGCTCGCCGGAGAGTTTCAACTCGCCGAACATCGTGATCTGGCCAAGCCTGTGCGTCATGTTCAGGTTCAGCACATGCTGGGCGATGCGCACCAGCCGCAAGTCATCGGGTTGTGTCCGGGGATCGGCGTAGTCATAAGAAGCGTTGTAGCCGTTGTTGCCGCGCTGAGCCTGCAGGCTCAGCGTGATGCCGCGCAATACCGCCAGACTGCTTTGCACATTGGTGGCCGGGTTGATGAAGCCTTGCACTTCATTGCGGTAGACGACAGCGCCAAAACTCATCGGGCCCTGGGCGTATTTCAGGCCCAGTTCAGCAGCGCGGTTTTGCTGGGGGGTCAAAGTCGGCGTACCGAAGCCCGGGTAGTACAGCTGGTTGAAACTGGGCGCCTGGAAACTGGTGCCCATGCTGGCCACCGCCCGCCAGCCCGGCATCAGCTGATAGCCACCCGACAGCGCCCAGTTGGCGAAGCTGCCAAATTGAGAGTTGTCATCATTGCGCACCACAACCAGCGCATTCCAGCCATCGCGGTTCAGGGCGTATGCCGCCATGGCAGTGCGGATGTCGCGCTCCTTCACGGTGTAGCTGGCGGTGCTGTCGACCGACTCGGCGCGACTCTCCAGCAGCAGGGTCAGGACGTCCTGGCCCAGGCTGATGTCGTTTTGCCAGCTGGTCTGGGTGCGGTGGGTGTTGAATTTGCTTCGACCGTTCAGCGCACCATCGGCGCTACGCAAGTATTCCGTGATGGAGTCATCATCACTGCTGCCCAGCTGCAGAGTCGACTTCCAGTTGGTCAGCCACTGGGCTTCCCACTTCACGCTGCCCTGCCGCAGCGTGGGTTGGCTTCGGGCATCGGTCGTGAACTTGGTCAGACCCAGCGGATTGGGCGTTGTCGTGCCATCAAACTGGTAGCTCATGGTGCTCTGCAGCCAACCCAGGGTCAGGGCGTGTTGCGGTGACAGCTGCGCCGACACTTTGACATCCATGCTGGTGACATCAAAACTATCAGGGTCAGGGTTGAAACTGGTGGCTGTTGGCTGGGTTGTCACGCTGATGCCAGAGGCTTTTTCGTTGGACAGGCCCAGGCTGTAGCCGATGGCGCCCGTGCGCCCGCGCAACGATGCCCCCGCTTGCTGCTGGCCGTCGGAACCCGCGCCTAAACTGGCTGTCAGCTGCAAGCCTTCGACCGGTTCCCGAGTGAAAATCTGGATGACACCGCCCACCGCGTCCGGCCCGTAGAGGGCCGATGCCGCACCACGCAAGATCTCAATCCGCTCGATGCGGTCCAGCGGCATGTTTTCAAAGGCCGCCCCGCCGGAGGTGGCCGAACCAACCCGAACACCGTCGATCAACACAATGGCTTGAGTGCCGCTGGCACCACGCAGAAAAACATTGGTGCTGGATCGGTAGCCACCATTGCTGACATATTGCACGCCGGGTTGCTGAGCCAACACATCGCGCAGGCTGCTCTGGCCAGCCCGATCAAGGGTGCTGCGGTCAATGATCGAGACGTCGGCGATCACATCGGTGACCGGCACAGCCACGCGGCTGGCGCTAACCACCACCTCTGTAAGGCGCGGCAGTGCGTCGGACACCGTCGTTTGTGCCAACGCCGACATCGCGGTCAGGCTGGCACCCGCGGCTACAGCAGATTGCACGGCAATGCGCCAGGACCAGCCAGAAACCAAGGTTGTCATAGAAATTTAGCACCATTAAAGCACCCTCACCGTCTTCCCCGACAGTGCATGGGCGTCACGGCAGCACGCGGACGTGCCACCACTGTGTTGGCCGGTATCCGGGCTGGTGGAACAACCTCCATCGCCTTCCCAAGCGCGTGTTCAAAACGCTCAGTGACCATGATGAAAGCGGCGCCTTGCGGCGCGTCCACTTACCGTTGCGGGGGCAGCGCAGGTTAGGTGGGCTGTTGCCAGCCCGGGCCCTCCTGCTTCCCGTTGAACTGCTGCGTGTGAACCACGCAGCGAGCACCAACGGGGCGAATCTTAACCCAGGCCAGCGGCAAACCCTACAATGTTGGGCCTATGCTGACCCAGCCCCAATTCGACCAAATTGCCGAGCGCGTCGAGCGCCTGCTGGTGCGCCATGAGGAGTTGCGACGTACCAACGAGCTGCTCAGCGCCCAAGTGGACGCTGTGACGCGGGAGCGGGATTCCCTCAAATCGCGGCTCGGCGCCGCCAGGGCTCGTGTTGACGCGCTGCTGGAGCGCCTGCCCGAGGCCGCCGCCAACAAGGGCGAGGCATGAAGCAGCTCGAAGTACAAATCATGGGGCAAAGCTACCTGCTTGGTTGCCAGGAAGGTGGCGAGGCCCGCTTGCTGGACGCCGCGCAACAGGTAGACCTGGCGATGTGCAAGATCCGCGACGCTGGCAAGATTCGAGCACGCGACCGCATTGCGGTGCTCGCCGCATTGAACCTCGCCTTTGACCTGAGCGAACCGGCCACCCCGGCCGACACCAGCGCCACCCCAACGCCAAAGCCCATGCTTGGGGCGCCGCCGCCAACGCCAATGTCCACAACGCCCGAGCCTGCCTCCGCACAGTTGCACGCGCTGCTGACCCGGCTGGACGCTGCACTGAACGACGACGGCCGACTGATCTGATTGGCTTGATCTGCGTCAGGCACCATCAGATGGTGCGGCGTGAAAGTAGGGGCTCTTGCTTTTGGGGGCTTCATGATGTGCAAATTGATCAGGCGATGCCGACTGGCGTGCGGCCTGGTATCCCTGCTGCTAGCCGTACAGGCCGGAGCCCAAGCGCTAACCAACAGCCCGGCCCACAGCCTGCAAAACCTGATCGAAGACACCCGTACGCTACGCTGGGAAAGCGGTCTGCTTGTTGGCAGTACGCTGGCCATCGGCTTGCGCGACTGGAATTGGGGCAGCCAGCCCACGTTCAAAACGCGCAACGAAGGGTGGTTCGGTCTAGACACCGATTCCGGCGGCACCGACAAGCTGGCCCACGCTTATTCGGCCTACTTCATCACCAACGGGCTGGCGGAGCAACTGCAGCGCCAAGGGCACAGCAGCGAGCGTTCAGCGCTCAGTGCCACCCTACTGACGCAGGCCGTGCTGCTGGGCGTGGAGCTGTTTGACGGCTACTCGGTCAATTACGGCTGGTCGAGCCAGGACGTGATCATGAACTTGCTGGGCTCTGGCGCCGCCTACCTGCGCCAGACCCACCCCAGCCTGCGTGACCGCATCGACTTCCGGCTGGCATACCAGCCCTCAGGCTTCCGGGGCTTCAGCCCGGTGGGCGACTACGCCGGCCAAAAATACCTGCTGGCGCTCAAACTGTCGGGCCTGGACGCCACGCGGGACACGCCACTGCGCTACCTGGAGCTGCACGCGGGCTACTACGCCCGCGGCTTCAGCCCGGAAGAAGTGGCCGATGGCCGCAGCCGCAGCCGGCAAGGCTTTGTCGGCATCGGCCTTAACCTGAACGCCTTGCTGTGGGGGCAACGCGACGCGACAGAGCCGCCAGCGCAGCACTACAGCCGGTTATTTTTGGAGCACATTCAGCTGCCGGCGAGTGCTTTTCATGCGCCATGACATGGCAAGCGCCTTTCAGCCCAGCCTACAATGGACCCGTCTGCAGTGCGTGCCGGGCTTTATATTTCCTTGAACCAATGCTCTTAGAGCCCGGGCTTGGAACATTGCCTCACAAGCGTGACCATCTCGCGTTAGATGGACCCAATGTGCGGCTGACCTCGCCCACCTGAACCCCGGTTCAGGATGCCGGTCCGGTGG
>CAJAXU010000342.1 GCA_903948045.1 uncultured beta proteobacterium
GCCGTCAATGACCCAGTCGGCCAGCACCTTGCCGGCGCCACCGGCCGACTGGATGCCAATGGAGTTAAAGCCGGCCGCCACAAACAGGTTACGCACCTCGGGCGTCTCGCCCAGCAGGTAGCGGTCGTCAGGCGTGAAGCTTTCAGGGCCGTTGAAAAACAGGTTAATGCCGGTCTTGGCCAGGGCCGGCGTCCGGTGCATGGCGGCTGCCAGCAGCGGCTCGATGTGCTCTAGGTCATCCGGCAGCTGGTCGAAACTGAAGCTTTCGGGAATGCCTTTCATGCCCCAGGGCTTGGCCACCGGCTCAAACCAGCCCACCAGCAACTTGCCCGCGTCTTCTTTAAAATAGGCGCAGCCATCGGGGTCACGCAGCACCGGCAGGCTGGACGACAGCCCCTCCATGGGCTCGGTCACGATGTAGAAGTGCTCGGCGGCGTGCAAGGGCACGGTGGTGCCGGCTTTGGCGCCAAGTTCATGGGCCCACATGCCGGCGCAGTTGATCACCGTGTCAGCGCGCAGCACGCCTTGCGCGGTGCGCACGCCGACGGCGCGGCCGTTTTCCACCAGGATCTCCTCGACCTTGGTGTTCTCAAAAATGCGCGCGCCGCGGCTCTTGGCGCCTTTGGCCAGGGCCTGAGTGGTGTCGATCGGGTTGGTGCGCCCATCCTTGGGCAGGAACACGCCGCCGACCAGGTCGCCAGTGTGCACGCCGGGCCAGAGCTCACCGATTTCGCCGGGCGTGAGGGTTTGCACTTCCAGGCCGAAGCACTTGGCCATGGAGGCTCCGCGCAGCAGTTCCTCCAGGCGGGCGGCATGGGTGGCCACGGCCACCGAGCCAGTCTGGCGGAACCCAGTGGCCTGCCCGGTCTCCTGCTCCAGCGAGGCGTAGAGCGAGGTGGTGTACTGCGCCAGCCGCGTCAGGTTGTAGGTGGCGCGCAACTGGCCGACCAGCCCCGCCGCATGCCAGGTGGTGCCACAGGTCAGCTGCTTGCGTTCCAGCAGCACCACGTCAGTGCAGCCGCGCAGGGTCAGGTGGTAGGCGATGCTGCAGCCCACAATGCCGCCGCCGACAATCACCACTTGCGCCCGATTTGGCAGGTCCATGGAATCACCTCCAGGTTAAAAAAACTCCATCAAATTATACGGCTGTGAAATATCAGGCACAAATTTCACGAAGCTCTCTATAATTTGTTGACAGAACCTGCCGCTGTGTGCGGTGCTGGCGATGGGTGTCGCCGGCCGCGGGTCCATGGAGACGGATATGACAGAGTATGCAAAAGTCGTCGTCATCGGCGGCGGTGTTGTCGGCTGCAGTTGTTTGTACCATTTGGCTCAGATGGGCATCTCCGACGCCCTGTTGCTGGAGCGCGACGAGCTCACCTCTGGCTCCACCTGGCATGCGGCCGGCAACCTGCCCACCTTCTCCACCAGCTGGAGCATCCTGAAGCTGCAGAAGTATTCGGCCTCTCTTTACCGGCAACTGGCCGCATCGGCCGAAAACCCCATCAACTACCACGTGACTGGCTCGGTTCGGCTGGCGCACACCCGCAACCGCATGGACGAGTTCCACCATGTACAAACCATGGCCAAGGCGAATGGGCTGGATTACGACATCCTGTCGCTTAGCGATTTGAAGCAAAGATACCCCTTCATCGAGACCCATGACTTGCTGGGTGCGCTGTGGGACCCGCTGGACGGCGACATCGACCCGTCGCAGCTGACCCAGGCGCTGGCGCGGTCCGCGCGTGAACTTGGCGCCCGGGTAAGCCGGCATACCCGGGTCACCGCTTTGGCGCAAAGGCCCAATGGCGAGTGGCTGGTCACCACCGACAAAGGCGAGGTGGTGGCGGAGGTGGTGGTTAATGCCGCCGGCTACCGCGCCGGCGAGATCATGGCC
>CAJAXU010000343.1 GCA_903948045.1 uncultured beta proteobacterium
ATCTTCACAGTGCCGACATTGCTGGACTTCTGGATCACCTCATTGACGGTCAGCGGCCCGTGGGGGTGGGCATCCGTGATGGTCGAGCCGCCCACGGTCATGTGGCCCGGTGCGGTTTGGATCACCGTTTCAGGCTTGACCAGACCCTTTTCAAGCGCCAATGCAATGACGAAAGGCTTCATCGTTGAGCCAGGCTCAAAGGTGTCCGTCAACGCCCGATTGCGCAACTGCGCGCCGGTCAAGTTCACGCGCTTTGCAGGGGAATAACTGGGGTAATTGGCGAGTGCCAACACTTCGCCGGTTTGCACATCCAGAACCACAACACTTCCGGCTTTGGCCTTGTTCTCCAGCACGGCATCGCGCAATTTCTGAAAAGCAAAAAATTGGACCTTGCTATCGATACTCAGCTGCAAATCGCGTCCTTCCGTTGGCGGGATTTGCTCACCAACATCCTCGACCACGCGGCCCAGTCGATCCTTGATGACGCGGCGCGATCCACTGTGTCCAGCCAGCGCTTTGTTGAAGGTCAGCTCAACACCCTCTTGCCCGTTGTCTTCCACATTGGTAAAGCCCACCACATGGACAGCCGACTCCCCTTCCGGGTATTCACGCTTGTATTCCTTGCGCTGGTAGATTCCCTTGAGATTCAAGGCTGCAATTTGCTTGGCCGTGTCCTCATCGACTTGCCGCTTGAGCCAGACAAAGGTCTTGTCTTCGTCTGCCAGTTTTTTTGAAATATCAGCAACCGGCAACTCAAGTAATTTCGCAAGGCGTTGCAACTGCGCCTTGTCCAGGTCCACATCCTCGGGAATCGCCCAGATACTGGGAGCTGGCACGCTGGACGCCAATATCAAACCATTACGATCGAGAATGCGACCCCGGTTGGCTGGCAAATCCAGTGTTCGGGCGAAGCGCACCTCGCCTTGGCGTTGGAAAAAATCATTCGCAATCACCTGAATGTAGGCGGCACGCGCGGCCAAGCCGAAAAACGCCAGAGCGATGGCGCCCACCACAAACTTGCTTCGCCAAACCGGCGTGCGACTGGCCAGCAGTGGGCTTGACGTGTATTGGACACTGCGGCTCATGGCGCAGCACCCTTCGTCGATACTCCGCCAGAGAGCACGACTTCAGTGGCCTCCGGGCCTGTCGGCGCAGAGTAAGTCACATACGTCGTAATGCCAGGGGTGGCCTGGCGCATCTGCAGCTTCTCTTTGGCCAATCGTTCCACCCGTGCCGGGGTCGCTTGGGCCCGTTTTTGCACTTGCAGACGCTCAAAATCCGACTCCAAGCGGCGTGCATCATTGCGGGCCTTGTCCAAGTCGGTAAACAACCGACGCGAGTCGTATTGCACGCCGACGAGGTACACGGCACTGACAAGCACCGCAACCAGTAAAACCAGGTTCAGCCTGATCACAAATCCGTCCTCTGGGCCACACGCATGATGGCACTTCTGGAACGCTTGTTGGCACTGACTTCGGCCGCACCCGGTTTGACACGGTCAAGCGCCTTGAGCTTCATGACCTTCGGAGCTGCAAAAGGCGCGCGCCGGTCGTATTCGTCACGCGAGTGCTTGGCGATGAATTGCTTGACGATCCGGTCTTCCAGTGAGTGAAAACTGATCACCGCAAGACGCCCGCCTGGCTGCAAAACATCCAGACTGGCCTCTAGCGCTTGTTGCAGCTCTTCAAGCTCAGCGTTGATGAAAATCCGAAAAGCCTGAAATGTGCGCGTTGCAGGGTTCTGGCCCTGCTCGCGGGTTTTGACCGTGTCAGCCACGAGCTCGGCCAACTCGGTGGTGGTTGAAATTGGGCCCCGTTCCTGTCGGCGAGCAA
>CAJAXU010000344.1 GCA_903948045.1 uncultured beta proteobacterium
GCCTTGGTGGTGGGTTTGCTGGCAGCGGCGCTGCCAGCACGCCGTGCCGCCCGCCTGGACCCGGTGCAGGCGATCCGGGTTTGATGGCAGGCCCACACCATGACGCCCATCATCGAACTGCACCAGATCCGCAAGAGCTACGGCGTGGGGACACCTGTGGTCACGGAGGTGCTGCATGGCATAGACCTGTGCATTCAGGAGGGTGATTTTGCGGCGCTGACCGGGCCCTCGGGTTCGGGCAAAAGCACGCTGCTCAACCTGATCGGCTTGCTAGAGAAACCGACCAGCGGCCAGTTGCTGGTGGGCGGCCAGGACACGGCGGGGCTTGGCGATGCCGCCATCACCGCGCTGCGTGGCCGAAGCATCGGGTTCATTTTTCAGTTTCACCACCTGTTGCCCGGCTTCACCGCACTGGAAAACGTGATGATGCCGGCCATCATTGATACCGGTTGGCCCACGGCCCAAGCCCAGGCCAGCGCCTTGCGTCTGCTCGATCAGGTTGGCTTGAAGGATGCTGCGCACAAGCGGCCCTCGCAACTGTCCGGCGGCATGCAGCAGCGGGTGGCGGTGGCGCGTGCACTGGCCCTGTCGCCCCGCCTGATCCTGGCCGACGAGCCCACAGGCAATCTGGATACCCACAGTGCCAACGACATTTTTGAGCTCTTGCAAAGCGTCAACCAGACGCAACGGTCGGCCTGCCTCATCGTCACCCATGACCCGGCCCTGGCCAGCCGTTGTGCCCGGCAGATCCAGATGGTGGATGGGCAGCTGCTGCCCGCTGGCAGGTCTGTCTGAATGCAAAAAAAGTATGCGGACAGCGGCGATCTGGTCCTACAGTTCAAGCAACAAATTGCTGCATTGGAATTGAAAAAGGGCTAAGACCGATGACCTCCACCGTTCTTGTAGGCACTTCGTTCGAAGTCGAGTTAAAGCTGTCTCTGCCAAGCTTGGACCCGTCGGGCTTGCTCACGCGCCTGGCCAAGTTGCCCGTATTGGCGCGCCGCAAGCCAACCCACCACCAGCTGCATAACGTCTATTACGACACGCCTGAGCAGTTTTTACGCCAACAAGGCGTCGCCTTGCGGCTGCGTCGCGTTGGCAGCGGTACCGGAACACAATGGCTGCAGACCCTGAAGACGGGGGGGCGTAGTAAATCGGCATTGAGCCAGCGCGGTGAGTGGGAGTCGCCGGTTGGTAGCGGTGGCCTGACGATGGCGGTCCTGCAGGCAACGCCGTGGGCTGGTATTGATCCTGATGGCACAGTGTTTCAGGCGCTGCAGGCCAGCTTTGAGACCACTTTCGAGCGCACAAGCTGGCTGGTGCGCCGGCGCGATGGCAGCAGGATTGAGGTGGCGCTTGACATCGGGCAGGTTGTGGCGGGCGAGAAGCGCGCGCCGATTTGTGAGTTAGAGCTGGAGCTTTTGGCGGGGGAGCCCAAGGCGCTGTTCGAACTCGCCCAACAAATCGCAGCCTCCGTGGCGGTATTGCCCGCGACCATGAGCAAGGCTGAGCGCGGCTATGCGTTGGCGCAGGATGCCATTGACACGCCCCGGCGTGCCCAACCCCCAAAGCTCGCGGGTGAGTTGCCGGTACCAGAGGCCGCGGGGGTTGTGCTGCGCGAAATGTTCTGCCAGTTCACCGAGAATTTGAACGCGCTGTGCCGTTCGGACGACCCTGAGGTGTTGCACCAGGCCCGGGTCGGCTGGCGACGTTTCAAAAGTGCGCTGCGACTGTTTAGGCCCGCCCTAAAGGCCACTGCCATCCCGTCTTGGCAGGCGTTAGATGCGCCGTTGACCCATCTGGGGGCAGTGCGAGACATCGACGTGGCGAAGCTTGACACACTGCCGCCTTTGGCGCAGGCCTACACAGCCGGGGACCCCCGGCGCACAAAGGGCTGGCAGACGATGTTGCTTGCGTTGGCGGATGCTGCCCAACTGCAGCGCAAAGCGGTTCGTGATGCAATTCTGGCGCCCGCGCTTGGTGCCAATCTGCTCGCAGCCACCCAATGGCTGGAAACCTTGTGTGCCCCGCAGCCGGCCGGCGACGCTGCAGCTGACAAAAAATCCGCCCTGCGGCGCTGGAGCAGGCGCCGCATTGCACGGCTGCACCGGCAGCTTAAAGACGCTTACCGCGAAGCCGCCGACCCCGACGATGAACATCGTGTCCGCATCCTGGCCAAGCGCTTGCGCTACGGCATTGAGGCGTTGCGGCCATTGCTAGCTAAGCGCGTGGTGAATCGTTGGTATCCGCAGGCAACCCGTTTGCAAGTAAGCCTGGGCGCTGTTCGCGATGTGAGGCAAGCCAGTGCGTTGGTCGACAAATTGGGTGTGGACCGTGAACTGGTTAACTTTCTGCGTGGTTTTAGCGCAGGGCAGTTGGTGGGGGCAAAAAAAACTGGCCTCGCTTGAGGTTGCCCAGTTAGACCGATGCCTGCCCAAAACCCGCCGCTGAGTCACTCAGGCGACGCGGTAAGTCTCCAGGTGGATACTGGTCTCAGTGCTGCTGATACCGCGCACCAGACGGATGCGCTCCAGCACGCGCGAGAGCTCGGACAGGTTCGCTGCGCGTAATTCGGCCAGCAGGTCCCAGCGGCCATTGGTGTCGTGCA
>CAJAXU010000345.1 GCA_903948045.1 uncultured beta proteobacterium
CGACAAGGTCGACGCACTGGCCGGGCTTCGGCCAGGTTTGATCGGCGACCTGGCCAAGGCGTCCGGGCACGTGATCCTGCCGGGCGGTTTCATGGCAGTTCAACAGGCCATCGGCTGCGACAAAGGCAAACCAGAAGCCGAGGCCTTTCTGCGCGACTTTGTCGAGGATGCCAAAGCGTCGGGGTTGGTGGCCAGCCTGATCGCCCAACACAAAGTGCAGGGCCTGTCCGTAGCGCCGGCCGCCTGAGGACGGCGCCTGGCGACTGCTCAGGCCTTTCGGTAGCGCGCCAGCAGGGCGCGGGTCGCCCTGGCGTAATCGGCCGGGTTGACCGGCAGCAGCCAGTGCTTGATGCGCGTGAGCACGCCCAGTGGCAGTCGGATGTCTTGCAACAACTCGTCCACATGGTGCAAGGAAAATGGCACCACATTGGTCCCTTTGGCGTGCTTGCCCTCGTTACGCTTGTCGATCCAGTTCAGGCGCTCGGTGATGTCGCGGTCTTGTTCCGCCGGCGTCGGCATTTTGAGTTGGCCGCCCAGCAGGTCGGCAATCCAAAGTGCGCCCACCTCGCAGCTCAGCTGACTGAACAAAGACGAGTTATACCCATTGAACGCCAGCCGCGGCACATGCACCGGCAAAATCGAGCGGTACAGGCGGAAATTGCCTTTCGCGTCGGTGACACTGGCCATGACGGCGTCAGACAAAAAGGGCACGCGCTGCTGCCAGCCGGTAGCGCACACCACCATGTCCGCTGGCACGCGCTCGCCCGTGCTCAGTTCGGCAAACCTGCCCGCAGGCCCTGCCAGCAAACGCCGGATCACCGCGTCGCGACAGACCCGGATCTTGCCAGCCGCCACACTCTCAAAAAAACCATCGGTGACCAGGCTCACGGTGCTGCGTGAAATGGTTTCAAACGGAATCGATGGCAAGAGCCCCAGCGCCTTGAGTTTGCACTGCACCGTCACCACCCACTGCACCTGGCTGAGCAGGCTGTTGCGCACCGGCTTGCCCGGGCCATGCAGAAAGCGCTCGAAACCCGTGACCCGGATGTACTCAAACAGCGCTTCGCCCATGCGCGTGAGCAGCAGGTATTTGTAGTTCAACACATTGAACAGTTTTTTCGGCATTTTCCAAATCAGCTGGCGCACCACCACGGTGGTCGACGCAGCAGCGCCCGACACGGCCTGGGCCAGGTCACACGAGGATTTGCCGTAACCGACCACCAGCACATGGCGCCCTTTGACCGACGCGTCGCCAGGCCAGTTGCTGCTGTGGCAAACCACGCCGCCAGCGGCCTGAAATTCAGCAGCGCCATCGAAATCAGGCACCATGGGTTGCGAAAAGGTGCCGTTGCACACCACCAGGTAATCAAAGCTACTTTGCCCTGGCTGGCCCGTGGCCAGGTCGACATAGGCCAACTGCCAACCCTGTCCGTCGGTGGACGCCTCGGCACGGGTCACTTCCGTCTGCAAATGAATCAGTGTTCCCAGCTCAAATTTTTGGGCATAGGCGGCCAAGTAGCGTTGCACCTGCTCGCCAGAGGGCCACTCCGGGTAATCGCTGGGGTAAGGGAAGTCGGACAGCGCATAGGTGGAGCGAACATTTTGGGTGGTCAGACCCGGATAACGGCGTGATGCCGCCCAGACGCCACCGACCTCGCGGTCTTTTTCATAAACCGTGACCTCGTGCCCAAGGGCCTTGAGGATCTTGGCTGTGCTGAGACCAGCAAAGCCGGCACCGATCACCGCGATTTTCATGACGAGACACTCCATCAAGGGTTTGAACTGGCACCTTCACAGGCACGAACTATCGAATTATTCGCCCCCTGATTATGTATTCTTGCAAATGATTCTAGTGTGTCGATCAGCGCCTAGGGCCTGCCCGTTGGCTGCGCCATCTGCGCCACCAGGTAGTCAATGAACACCCGCACCTTGGCCGGCAGCAGCCGGGTGGCGGTCAGGGCGTAGGCCTCTACCACCGGCGGCGTCCAGTCGGGCAGTACCCGCACCAGGCGCTGCGCGGCCAGATCGGCCTGAACCCAGTTGTCGGCGGACTGCACAATGCCCTGGCCGCCCAGGGCCAGTTGCTGCAGCATGCCCCGGTTGTTGGCCACAAATTGGCCGCTCACCTCGACCGTTTCGCTAATGCCATTGCGGTGGATCAGGGTCCAGGGGGCGTCTTTCATGCGCAGGCAGTCATGGCCGAGCAGGTCTTGCGGCTGGCCCGGCAGGCCGCGCCGCTGCAGGTAGCCAGGCGAGGCCACCAACACGGTGCCCAGCCGGGCGATCGGGCGGGCGATCAGGCTCTGGTCTTTGGGGCGCCCCATGCGGATGGCCACATCGACCGGGTCACCCACCAGGTCGGCGCGATTCGGTGTCAGGTCCAAATTAAAACGGATGCCGGGGTAGCGGTGCGAGAAATCGGCCAGCAAAGGGCTGAGGTAAATCACGCTGAAGTCCACCGGCATCGAGACCCGAATGACGCCGCTGGGCTGCGCCTGCAGATCGATCAATTCCTGGCGCGCCAACTCGGCTTCCTGGAGGATGCGCTTGCAGTTGTCGAAATACAGGCGGCCGCCCTCGGTCAGCTCGACGCGGCGCGTGCTGCGGTGAAACAGGCGCAGACCCACATCCCGCTCCAGCTCAACGATGCGCCGTGACACGGTGGAGTTGGGCAAACCGAGCACTTCCGCGGCACGCCGAAAGCTGCTGGCCTTGGCCACCTCGACGAAGAGGTGCATGTTTCTGAAGACTTCCATGGCCGGATTGTGCCGCCAGTGCAGCAATCCATTCCATTTGATGGGCTTTATCCCGTTGGCAATGTTTCTGACAATCACATCCTTGATCAACTCCCAAAGGACCCCGTCATGAACCCTTCCAACCCAACGCCCGTCGCCGGCACCGCCGCCAAAGTCGGCGGCTGGCTCTTCGCGCTCTGGAGCATGCTACATATTTGGGTCGGCGCCGAGGGTGTACACCAGTACCTGAAGGGTGGCACATCCGGGCTATGGAACATGCTGATCGGCGGCCGAGCCGTGCCGCGAGCGGCCTTTGTGCACGCCACCGACCCGGCGACGCTCTTTGCACAAGGCCAGCTGATCCTGAACTTTTGCCTGGATGTCGGCGGCTACGGCGTGCTCGGCTTGTTTGTTGCCTGGTTGATCATCAAACGCGCGTCCTGGACGGGCTACCTGATCGGCCTGCTGGCCATCGGCATCGCCGACTTGGCTTTTCTGTTCGCCATGGTGCTGGCCGGCGTCATCGAATTCAATGCGGGCACCGTGGGCGGCCCGGTGCTGTGGTTCCTGGCGGTCCTGATCACGCCGTTTGGTCTGCCGGCCTGGCGCCGGGCTGATCAGGGCACCCCATGAAAGAGAGCACCACATGACACAAACAAACCCCAGCACTTCATCAAACGCCACACCCAAAGGCTATTGGATCGTCTTCGCCACCATTAACGAGCCCTCGCGCTTCGGCAATTACACCAGCGTGGCGGGGCCACTGATTGCCGCCCAAGGCGGACGCGTGTTGGCGCGTGGTGATGTAGCGGACGTTGTGGAGGGCGCGGTGCCAGGGCGGCCCTATCTCATCGAGTTCCCGAGCTACGCCGCAGCGCAGGCCTGCTTCAACTCTGCGGGCTACCAGCAGGCGATCGCTCTGCGCGCCGACGTGGCGAAGTTCCAGATTGTCATCGTCGAGGGGTTTGTACCGCCTGCATCTTCACCACGTTAATGCCTACACTGGCCACCTCTGACCCAATTGCCGTACATGCCTACCCCAAGATCCATCACCACCCGTACCCCCGGCCGGCGCCACGGTCCGATCACGCGCCTGATGAGCCCGGGTGACATCGGGCAACTGACCAAGCCTTTCATCTTTCTGGATTATGTGGAGGCACCCGGCGGTGGCGGACCCAATTTCGGCTTTCATCCGCACTCTGGCATCGTCACCCTGACCTATCCGCTGAGCTTCGACATCCAGCACGAGATCTCGTCGGGTCAGGTGGACGTGGTGCGTCAGGGCGGCATCGAATGGATGGCGGCGGGCCGTGGTATTTGGCATCGGGCGCAACCAGTGCCCGCTGATCCGCCAACCCAGACGCTGCAGGGCTTCCAGATTTGGTTTGCGCTGCCGCCTTCGCACGAATTGGCGCCCGCGTCGGCCCTGTTCCTGCAGCCGGAGCAGGTGCCGACTGCCGGCCCGGTGCGCGTGCTGCTGGGCGCCTATGGCGATGCGGTCAGCCCGATCGCGGCGCCCTGGGACCTGAACTACCTGTGGATCAACCTGAAAGACGGGGAGCGCTGGCACTACCAGCCACCGGCCACGCACCAAGCGGCCTGGGCCTTTGCCCAGCGCGGCAGGCTGCATGTCGCTGGTGCGCAGCTGGTGCGCGAGCTGGCGGTGTTTGAGGACGGCAACGCCGGCCTCGACTTTCAAGCAGAGGGCGACTGCGCGTTTTTGCTGGGCTCGGCCGCGCCCCATGCGCATGACTTGGTGCTGGGCCCCTACTCGGTGCACAGCTCCAGCGACGCCTTGGCAGCCGGGGTGCGACACATCGCCGAGCTGGGCCAGCAATTACAACAACAGGGAAAACTGCGATGACTGCCCAATCCGTGCTGAGTTTCTGGTTTGAGGCGATCGAGCCCAAACAGTGGTGGGGCAAATCTGACGAGTTTGACCAATTGATCGCCAACCGGTTTGGCGCGCTGCACGCCGCGGCCGCCCGCTGTGAGCTCAGCGACTGGCGCGCGACACCGCAGGGCCGGCTGGCTGAAATCATCGTGCTTGACCAGTTCTCGCGCAACATTTACCGCGACCAGCCGCAGGCCTTTGCCCGCGATGCGCTGGCGCTGGCATTAGCCCAACACGCGGTGGCACTGCAGGCCGACCAGGGGCTTCCCGCCCAGCAGCGCACCTTTCTCTACATGCCCTACATGCACAGCGAATCCGCGCTGATCCATGTCAGCGCCCTGCCCCTGTTCAGCCATGCTGGGCTTGAGCACGCGCTGCCCTCTGAGCTTCGACACAAGGCCATCATCGACCGTTTTGGCCGCTATCCGCATCGCAACGCCATCCTCGGGCGGGCTTCTACCGCCGAGGAACTCGACTTCCTGGCTATGCCAGGCTCCTCGTTCTGACTTTTTCTCACCTACTTATCGACTGGATCACCATGCTGTTTGAACCCTTTGCCGCCCGCAAGCTGCACCTTGCCAACCGTATCGTCATGGCGCCCATGACGCGCAGCCGCGCCGTCGAAGCCAACACGCCCAACGCGCTGATGGCCGACTACTACGCCCAGCGCGCCACCGCCGGCCTGCTCATTACCGAGGGCGTCTCGCCCTCGCCCAATGGACTGGGCTATGCGCGCATCCCCGGTCTGTTCAATGCCGCCCAGGTGCAGGGCTGGCGTCTGGTGACCGATGCCGTGCACGCGCGCGGCGGGAAAATCGTGGTGCAACTCATGCACACCGGGCGTGTCACCCATGCCGCCAACCTGCCGGCGGGCGCTGAAACGCTGTCACCGACCGACACTGCGCTGACCGGCGAAATGTGGACCGATGCCCAGGGCATGCAGCCCCACACCAAGCCGCGCGCCATGACCGAAGCCGACATTGCGGCCGCTGTGGCCGAATACGCGCACTCGGCCACGCTGGCGATCGAAGCAGGTTTTGATGGCGTCGAGTTGCACGCGGCCAATGGCTACCTGATGGAGCAATTCCTCAACGCCAACATCAACACCCGCAGCGATAGCTATGGCGGCAGCGCGGCAGCGCGCAACCGCTTTACGCTCGACGTGGCCCGGGCCAGCTGCGCCGCCATCGGGGCCGAGCGGGTCGGCATCCGCCTGTCGCCGTACGGCGTGTTCAATGGCAGCGGGGCCTTTGCCGAGGTCGATGCCCAGTACCTGGCGTTGGTGCAAGACCTCTCGACTCTGGGGCTGCTCTACGTGCACCTGCTGGACCACTCGGCCATGGGCACGCCACCCGTGCCAGCCGCACTGAAATCCGGCATGCGTAGCGCCTTCGCCGGCCCGTTCATGCTGGCCGGTGGTTATGGCGGCGCCAGTGCCGAGCAAGCGCTGGCCGCCAACCAAGCCGACCTGATTGCCTTTGGACGGCCGTTTTTGGCCAACCCTGATCTGGTGGCACGTCTGCAGGCCAACGCCGCGCTCAATGCACCCGACATGAGCACGTTTTACACCCCAGGCCCCAAGGGCTATACCGACTACCCCAGCTTGGGCGCTTGAGCCGGCCGGGGTCCACCTGCCGCGACTGGCACGCAGCTAGCGCATAACATCTGCGCCAGCCGGTGCAGAGCGCCCCAGCCATCCTGCGGCCAGTCGGGCTGCTTCAAGCCCTTGACGATGCCATCGACCCGATGCGCCGCTTGCAGGAGATTGGCCAACTGAGCCTCACCCAGGCGTGGCAACACGCGCTCAAAGAGGCGCTCCTTGACACCCCAGACCCGCTGCTCGCGCAGAGCCATCGGCAAGGGCCGCCCCTGGGCTATCGCGTCCTTGACGCGTTTGAGCGCACGAATGTCTTCGCTGAGCGCCCAGTGCACCAGCACTTCGGCCTCGCCCTCGGCCTGCAAGCCGTCAAGCATGCGCTGAACCCGGGCCGGTTGGCCAGCCAGCACGGCTTCTGACAACTTGAACACGTCGAAACGGGCCACATTCAGCACCGCCGATTCGATCTGGGTGAAACCAAGTTCACCCGCGGGATACAGCAAGCCGAGTTTCTGGATTTCCTGGTGCGCCGCCAGCAGGTTACCTTCCACCCGGTCGGCAAAAAACTGCAAGGTGCGTTGACCTTCTTCGCCACCGCGCACCCGTTGCCCTTGCGTTGACAGCCGCTGTGCAATCCACTGCGGCAGCGCCTGCCGCTCGACCGGCTCCACGGGCAGCGTGACGCCATGCCCCTCAAGTGCAGCAAACCAGGCGCTGGCGCGGGTGGCCTTGTCCAGCTTGGGCAACATCACGAGCGTGAGCGTGCTGTCATTGCCCTGGGCCGCCTCCGCCAAGCGCTGCAGCGCCACACTGCCATCCTTGCCCGGCTTGCCCGAGGGAATGCGCAACTCCAGCAACTGCCGATCGGCAAACAGGCTCAGGCTTCCGCCGGCGGCCAACACCTCGCTCCAGTCAAAATGGGCGCCAGCCACGGTGTAAGAACTGCTCTCGGTAAAGCCCTGGGCGCGGGCGGCAGCGCGAATCGTGTCGGCTGCCTCCTGGATCAGCAGCGGCTCGTCCCCATACAGGGTGTACAGGCTCTTGAGACCGCGTTGCAGGTGATTGCCAAGCTGGCTGGCGGAGAGTTGCATGGCGCTCAGGGTGGCGTCAAGGACTTGAG
>CAJAXU010000346.1 GCA_903948045.1 uncultured beta proteobacterium
AGCAGCTCCCACACGGGGTGCACGGGGTGCAGACGGGGTGCGCACCCTTTTGGGTGCACCCCCAGTGGTCCATCGGTTTCAGTGTTGGAGCAATGCAACCTCACAGGTGGGGAACCGGTGCGTGCGCCTCATTCCAGGAGACCCCCTTCCTGCCCGGGTGTTTGCTGCTCTGCGGACCGACCACGCAGGCGAGGTAGGCGCTGTCTGTATTTATCAAGGGGTGCTGCAATTCGCGCGCGATCCCGCGCTTCGGGCCTTTGCTGAGCATCACTTGGCCACAGAACAAAAGCACCTGCGCCTCATCTCGGCTTGGCTACCTTCGACGCAACGCAGCCGCCTGTTGCCATTGTGGCGATTGGCCGGGTTTCTCACCGGTGCCCTGCCTGCCTTGTTCGGCCCCAGGGCGGTCTACGCAACGATCGAGGCCGTAGAGACCTTTGTCGACCGCCACTATGAGGAGCAGATACGTGCGCTGGCCTCGCAGCCGGGACTCAATGATCTGCGTCAGACCCTGCTCGATTGCCAGGCTGACGAAGTGGCTCACCGCGACGATGCGGCTGCTGCACGTGGTCCCACCCGACCTAGTTTGGTGCTTCGCGCCTGGTGCGCCATGGTGGGCGCAGGCTCCAGCGCTGCGGTGGCCTTGATCCGCCACATTTAAGTGACACACGCATGACCGCCATCGCAGCCGAAATCGAACGCTTTAACCGCTTGAGCGCAAGCTGGTGGGACAGCCGCGGACCGATGCGGCCACTGCACGTTGTCAATGCCTTGCGGCTTGGCTACGTGGTCGCACAAATCGCCGGGCACTTGGGTCGAGGCGACGCTAACGAGCTGAGCGGGCTGCGCATTTTGGATGTTGGATGCGGCGGCGGCTTGCTGTCAGAAGCACTGGCACGCCTAGGGGCGCAGGTCGTGGGCGTGGACGCTTCTCCGGGTAACGTTGCCGCTGCTCGCCTGCACGCTCAATCGCAAAACGTCACGGTTGACTATCGGCTGGGCGAGCCCGCCGAGGTACTGTCACCACAAGAACGTTTTGACGTGGTGCTAGCGCTTGAGGTGGTCGAGCACGTGAGCGACGTGCCCGCATTTTTGGCCACTGCCGCTGCCTGCCTGGCGCCAGGAGGCATGCTGTTTGTCTCCACCATCGACCGCACCTTCAAAAGCTTTGTAGTTGCCATCATCGGAGCCGAATACCTGTTGAGAGTTCTGCCGCGCGGCACCCATCAGTGGTCGATGTTTGTACGCCCCGAGGAGTTGAATTCAGCTTTGGCTCCCTCAGACTTGCAGATACGGGATCTGCGCGGCATGCGCTATGTCCCGCTGGTGCACAAAGCCTCTTGGTGCAAGGACACGCAGGTTAACTACATCGCCACCTTCACGCACAGTGCCCATCACAACCGCCACCCTTGAAGGCCACCATGCATCATGTAAGACACCTGGTTTTAGTGCTGGGAGATCAGCTCGACCTGGAAGCAGCAGCCTTTGACGGGTTTGATGCTGCACAAGACGCTGTGTGGATGGCCGAAGCCCACGAAGAGTCCACCCACGTTTGGTCAAGCAAGCAGCGCATCACCTTGTTTTTGAGCGCCATGCGTCACTTTGCCCAGGCGCTGCGCGACGCGGGCCGACCACTGCACTACCACCGGCTCGACGACACAGGCGCTGCCGCCGATCTGGACAGCCTTGGGGCCAGGTTGCAGGCCGATCTGGCGGCGCTGGCGCCGCAGCGCGTGGTGTTGACCGCGCCGGGCGATTGGCGCGTGTTCCAGCAACTCAAGGCTTCTGTCGAGGCAGTCGGTTTGACCCTGGAAGTCTGCGACGACCGGCACTTCTTTACTACAGTGCGCGATTTTGCGGCCCACGCTAGCGGGCGCAAGTCGCTGCGACTGGAGTACTTTTACCGCGAGCTGCGACAACGCCACAACATCCTGATGGACGATGGCAAGCCCGCTGGTGGCCAATGGAATTTTGACGCCGACAACCGCGAAGCCTTTGGCCCACTGGGCCCCGGCCTCGTGCCAGCCCGCGCGGCCTTTGAGCCCGACGCCCTCACGCAAGAAGTCATTGCACTGGTTAACACCCGCTTTGCCAACCACCCCGGCACGCTCGAGAGCTTTGCCTGGCCAGTTACCCGCAGCCAAGCCTTGCAAGCATTGCAGCGCTTTGTTGACGAGCGTCTGCCACTTTTTGGTCGCTATGAAGATGCCTTATGGCCTGGCGAGCCCTGGCTGTACCACTCGCATCTGTCCTCAGCCATGAACCTCAAGCTGCTCAATGCGCACGAGGTGGTTCAAGCGGTGGAAGCGGCTTACCGGGCTGGCCGTGCGCCGCTTCAAAGCGCTGAGGGCTTTATCCGCCAAATCCTGGGATGGCGCGAATACGTTCGCGGTATTTACTGGACGCAAATGCCCAGCTACGTCGAGCGCAATGCCCTCAATGCCCAGGAAGAATTACCCGCCTGGTTCTGGACCGGTCACACCGACATGGCGTGCTTACGCGATGCCATCACGCAGTCCCTGGAACACGGCTACGCGCACCACATACAGCGCCTGATGGTCACAGGCCTTTATGCCCTGCTGCTGGGCGTGCGGCCGCAGCAGGTTCACGCCTGGTACCTGTCGGTCTATGTGGACGCGGTCGAGTGGGTGGAATTGCCCAACACCTTAGGGATGAGCCAGTACGGCGACGGTGGCCTCATGGCAAGCAAGCCCTATGTGG
>CAJAXU010000347.1 GCA_903948045.1 uncultured beta proteobacterium
GCTGATGCCGGCAACGCCCACGCCAAAGCCGTGCTGCAGAGCTGGGCCGACGCCGAGTGGTTCACGTCCCGGCCGGAAGTGCCCCGGTCGATCACCCTGCCCGGGGTCAAGGTGGCCGGCGAGATCAACACCGACGACCTGTCGCCCGCGCCCGACGCCTTCAGCCGCCCGGACATCCCGCTCCACGCCCTGGCGATGCATAAGAATGCCCGGCCCGGCATCACGCCCGAGGAAGACGGCAAGCGCGGCCCGGTCAAGTTCATCGATGAACTCAAGGCACGCGGCCATCTTGTGGCCTATGTCGGCGACGTGGTCGGGACCGGTTCATCGCGCAAATCAGCCACCAACTCAGTGCTCTGGTTCACTGGTCAGGACATCCCGTTTGTGCCGAACAAGCGCTTTGGTGGCGTGTGTCTGGGCA
Source organism: uncultured beta proteobacterium (assembly GCA_903948045.1). Taxonomy (GTDB): domain Bacteria; phylum Pseudomonadota; class Gammaproteobacteria; order Burkholderiales; family Burkholderiaceae_C; genus Rhodoferax. The sequence goes on from CAJAXU010000347.1 coordinate 422, forward strand.
GCAAGATTGCCCCGATTTTCTACAACACCATGGAAGATTCGGGCGCGCTGCCGATTGAACTCGACGTGAGTCAGATGGCCATGGGCGACGTGGTCGAACTGCGCCCCTACGAGGGCAAGGCGCTCAAAAATGGCCAAGTGATCGCTGAGTTCCAGCTCAAGAGCGAGGTGCTGCTGGACGAGGTACGCGCCGGCGGCCGTATCCCGCTGATCATTGGCCGCGGCCTGACGGCCAAGGCGCGCGAATCGCTAGCGCTGCCGGTCAGTACCCTGTTCCGTTTGCCAAACAACCCAGCCGATTCTGGCAAGGGCTTCACCCTGGCGCAAAAAATGGTTGGCCGTGCCTGTGGTCTGCCGCTGGTGAACGGCAACCAGCAGGGCGTGCGACCCGGCACCTACTGCGAGCCGCGCATGACCAGCGTGGGCTCGCAGGACACGACCGGCCCGATGACGCGCGACGAGCTCAAGGACCTGGCCTGCCTGGGCTTCAGTGCTGATCTGGTGATGCAGTCCTTCTGCCACACGGCGGCCTATCCGAAGCCGGTGGATGTGAAGATGCACCACGAGTTGCCCGAGTTCATCAACAACCGCGGCGGCATCAGCCTGCGACCGGGCGACGGCATCATCCACAGCTGGCTCAACCGCATGCTGCTGCCCGATACCGTGGGCACCGGTGGCGATAGCCACACCCGCTTCCCGATCGGCATCAGCTTTCCGGCCGGCTCCGGTCTGGTGGCCTTTGGTGCCGCTACCGGCGTGATGCCGCTGGACATGCCCGAGAGCGTGCTGGTGCGCTTCAAGGGCACGATGCAGCCCGGCGTCACCCTGCGGGACCTGGTCAACGCGATCCCGCTTTACGCCATCAAGGCCGGCTTGCTGACCGTGGCCAAACAGGGCAAGAAGAACATCTTTTCGGGCCGCATCCTGGAAATCGAAGGTCTGCCCGACCTCAAGGTGGAGCAGGCGTTCGAGCTGAGCGATGCCTCAGCCGAGCGCAGCGCCGGCGGCTGCACGGTGCACCTGAACAAGGAGCCCATCATTGAATACATCACCAGCAACATCACCATGTTGAAGTGGATGATCGCCAGTGGCTATGCCGATGTGCGCACCATCAACCGCCGCATCAAGGCGATGGAAGCCTGGTTGGCCGATCCGCAATTGCTCAAGGGCGACGCCGATGCCGACTACGCTGCCGTGATCGAGATCGACCTGGCCGACATCCACGAGCCGATCGTGGCCTGCCCGAACGACCCGGACGATGTCAAAACCCTGTCCGAGGTGGCCGGCGCCAAGATTGACGAAGTGTTCATCGGCTCCTGCATGACCAACATCGGCCATTTCCGTGCTGCCAGCAAGCTGCTGGAGAACAAGCGAGACATCCCGGTCAAGCTGTGGATGGCGCCGCCGACCAAGATGGATGCCAAACAGCTGACTGAAGAAGGCCATTACGGCGTGCTGGGCACCGCCGGCGCCCGCATGGAGATGCCGGGTTGCAGCCTGTGCATGGGCAACCAGGCGCAGGTGAAAGAGGGCGCCACGGTGTTCTCGACCTCGACCCGCAACTTCCCTAACCGGCTCGGCAAGAACAGCAATGTCTACCTGGGCAGCGCCGAACTGGCCGCGATCTGCTCCAAACTTGGGCGCATTCCGACCAAGGCCGAGTACATGGCCGACATGAGCGTGCTGACCGCCGCTAGTGCTCAGGTCTATCAGTACCTGAACTTTGACCGCGTGCCGGACTATGTGGAGGCCGCGGCGTCAGTGCCGGCCTGAGTCGAGCCCGACCCAATCCAACCGGGGTCTACCCCGGATGCAGGCCCCCAGCGCATGCTGCGGGGCTTTTTTTCGCATCCGACATGCCTCTTCACACCATGAGCACTTTTTCTGCCATCCCACTGCCCCTGCAGACGCTGTTGCTGCTGCTGGGCAGCAATGTGTTCATGACCTTCGCCTGGTATGGCCACCTGAAAAACCTCAGCACCGCGCCCTGGTACGCAGCGGCACTGGTCAGCTGGGGCATTGCCTTGTTTGAATACCTGCTTCAGGTGCCGGCCAACCGCATCGGTTTCCAGCAGGCCGGGCTGAGCCTGGCGCAGCTCAAGATCCTGCAGGAGGTGGTGACGCTGGCCGTGTTCGTACCCTTCACGCTGTTCTACATGGGTGAGCCGCTCAAACTGGATTACCTGTGGGCAGGCCTGTGCCTGGTCGGCGCGGTGTACTTTATTTTTCGCAGCGCTTGAGCCGGGTCGCCGCGAACCGGGGCGAGCGTTAAACTGGGGTTGAGTCATCAATTTGTCAAATATCTGACATCAAGACCCCCAGGAGTGCGCCATGTTGTTTGGCAAGCTGTTGCCGCGTGAAACCAATTTTTTCGACATGTTCAACCAGCATGCCGACCGGATCATGGAGGCGGCGCGCGCCTTTTCTAACATGGTGGCCAATTACAACGATGTGCCGCTTCGCGAAAAATACAACCGCGATGTTGACAATGCCGAACGCGCAGCCGACCGGGTCACGCACGAGGTCAACAAGGCACTGCACAAGACCTTTATCACCCCGATCGACCGCGAGCAGATTCACGGCCTGATCAACACCATGGACGATGTGGCCGACCTGATTCAGGACTCGGCCGAGACAATGGCCTTGTACGACGTGCGGCACATGACGGAAGAAATCGTACGTCTGACCGACATCAGCGTCAAATGCTGCGAGCGGGTGCGAGATGCAGTCAGCCTGCTGGACAAGATTGCCGACCACAGCACGGCCGATGCGGCGCTCAAGACCTGTGAGGAGATCGACCGGCTCGAAAGCGATGCCGACCGCGTGATGCGCAGCGCCATGAGCAAGTTGTTTCGAGAGGAGCCCGATGTGCGCGAGGTGATTAAGCTCAAGGCTATCTATGAGCTGCTCGAAACCATCACTGATAAATGCGAGGACGTGGCCAACCTGATCGAAGGCATCATCCTCGAACATTCCTGACCCGCATCGCCTCGGAACCATGGAAAACGTACAGACAGCGCTTTGGGTGGTGATGCTGCTGGTGGTGTTGGCGGTACTGTTCGACTTCATGAACGGCTTCCATGATGCCGCCAACTCCATCGCCACCGTGGTCTCCACCGGCGTGCTCAAACCAAGCCAGGCCGTCATCTTTGCCGCCTTTTTCAATGTGGCGGCGATTTTTGTCTTTCATTTGAGCGTAGCCGCCACCATTGGCAAAGGCATTGTGATGCCCGGCGTTGTCGACACCCATGTGGTGTTTGGTGCCCTGGTCGGTGCCATCACCTGGAATGTCATCACCTGGTACTACGGCATCCCGAGCAGCTCCTCCCATGCCCTGATCGGCGGCATTGTCGGTGCAGTGATGGCCAAGGCCGGCACCGGCGCCCTGGTGGCGACCGGCATCCTGAAAACCGTGGCATTCATTCTGGTCTCGCCCCTGTTGGGCTTCACCCTCGGCTCGGCGATGATGGTGCTGGTGGCCTGGGCTTGTCGCAGCAGCCGGCCGGCCCGGGTGGACAAGTGGTTTCGTCGCCTGCAGCTGCTGTCCGCAGGCGCCTACAGCCTGGGCCATGGCGGCAATGATGCCCAAAAAACCATTGGCATCATCTGGATGCTGTTGATTGCCACCGGCTACGTGGCCCAGACCGACAAGTCGCCGCCGACCTGGGTGATTGCGGTCTGCTACCTCGCCATCGGCGCCGGCACCCTGTTGGGCGGCTGGCGGATCGTCAAGACCATGGGTCAGCGTATCACCAAGCTCAAACCGGTCGGTGGCTTTTGTGCTGAAACCGGTGGTGCCATCACCCTGTTTCTGGCGACGGCCCTGGGTATTCCGGTGTCCACCACCCACACCATCACCGGGGCAATTGTGGGCGTGGGCTCGGTGCAGCGCGCCAGCGCCGTTCGCTGGGGGGTGGCTGGCACCATTGTCTGGGCTTGGGTCCTGACCATCCCGGCCAGCGCTCTGGTCGCCGCGCTGGCCTACTGGGTTAGCAACCAGTTGTTTTGATGCTATTCAATAAAATGACTGAAACTCTAATGAAATCAAGGATTAAGGATCTATTTCACTGTGAAATTTTGCGGGCTTCCTCGATTTGAAATTCGAAGAAATGCTGAAAACTGAACACGATGCTGCTCATCAAGACAGTGGTTCCAATCAGCAGCGACAGCACGATGGCACCGATGGTGACCCACTGAGTTTGTCCCGCAGCAGCGTCTGGTAACTCTGCTGGGTTGAATCGGGCGTTCCATTTTTCTGTCGTGGTCAGAGCGTAGACGATGGCAGTCAACGCGCATCCCGAGATCGTGAACCCCAAAAGGGGTATCAAAATCCAGCTCAAAGGGTCGTCCGAGCCGAATTGCTGTGCTCGCTCCAGACCGTACATTCCTAGGGCGGTTGGCATTGGCAGCAGCCAAGCCAGCAGGTCGCTTGTTCCGTACAAATAAAACCGGTGCAGGCCCAACGGGCCGCCCAAAAAGGCCAGCCAAGAGGCAATTGTCTTATTTTTCATCCAGTCCATTATGAACTGGGAGGGAGGACGTTGCCCCAGCCCAAGGGTTTGTCCATCATCACCACGTCCAGCCATCGGTCGAATTTCCATCCGCAGGATTCGAGAGTGCCGACATGGCGGAAGCCAACAGAGCGGTGAACGCCTATTGATCCCGAATTCGCAGAGTCGCCAATCACCGCGATCAGTTTGCGGACGCCAGCCTGTTCAGCCCGCGTTGCCAGCTCTGAGAGTAGCGCGCGCCCCAAGCCCTGGCGGTGGGCAAGAGGGGATAAATAGATGGAATTTTCAGCCGAAAACCGATAGGCCGGCCGTGGTTTGAACCAGTTGCAGTATGCGAAGCCCAGCACCTCTGAGCCTTCAGCGGCGACCAAGTAAGGCAATCCTTTTGACCGGACATCGTCGCGTCGGCTCGCCATGTCGGCAGCCGAGGGCGGGTCGACCTCAAAAGTTCCGGTGCCATGGCGTACATGGTGAGCATAAATAGCGGTAATTGCCGGGATATCGCTGTCTTGGCTGGATCGAATGATGGGCATAAGAGGAGCTCACGTTATAATGGAGGGCTATTCAGTGTGTCGCTGGCCGGGTGGTCATGTCGCGTGTCTCAAACGCTGGATTAAATGCTGAAGTAAATCGCGGAATTAACTCACCGCAGCCCGAAGGATAAATCATGGTCGTCATTCGACTCGCCCGTGGCGGAGCAAAAGCCCGCCCGTTTTTCAATATTGTGGTGGCTGACAAGCGTACTCGCAGGGATGGCCGCTTCATCGAGCGGATCGGGTTTTACAACCCTATCGCCACAGCAAGCGAAGAAAGCATTCGTATCGCTCAAGACCGTCTGACCTATTGGAGGAGTGTTGGTGCTCAGGCGTCCCCAACGGTCGAACGCCTGATCAGTCAAGCCGCCAGCAAGGCGGCCTGACACATCCGCGATGTTGCCTGGCCTCGAAGCTGCCGAATTGCCGGCAGACGCTATCGAAGTCGGGCGCATCGCCGATGCTTGGGGTGTCAAGGGCTGGTTCAAAGCTCTCCCGCACAGCGCCGATCCTGCGGCGCTTTTTTCTTCAAAAAAATGGTTTTTGTTACCTGCAGAAAAAGGGCCAAAAACCTTTTCTGGTGTGGGCCTCCTTGCTATCTCTGAGGCTAGGACACATGCCGGTACCGTGGTGGCTTCTGCCCAAGGTGTCGACGATCGCGATGGGGCAGAAGCCCTTCGTGGTGCCCGTATCTTTGTAGCCCGTTCCAGCTTTCCCACACCGGCCGCTGACGAGTATTACTGGGTCGATTTGATCGGGCTTGACGTGGTCAATCGCGAAGGGATCGCGTTGGGTGTGGTTCGTGAGTTGTTGGCGACTGGGCTTCAGACCGTGATGGTCCTGTCCTTCCAGCAAGAGGGTAAGTCAATAGAACGGATGATCCCGTTTGTAGCTGTGTACATCGATCAAGTCGATCTGGCTGCCCGGCGGATAGTGGTCGACTGGCAGCCAGACTACTGAGTTTGATCGATGCGGTTTGACCTCATCACCCTGTTTCCGGAGCTGTTTGGCTACCTGCTCACCAGCGGCATTACCCGTCGCGCTTTTGAGACGGGGCAGGTTGAAGTTCATTTGAACAACCCCCGAGATTTTTCAGAAGGCAATTACAAACGCGTCGATGACCGCCCTTATGGGGGTGGACCTGGCATGGTCATGATGGCTGAGCCCATGGAGAGGTGTCTTCAAAGCATCCGGCTTCAGCGATCGGCTTCGGTGCCGGTGGTTTTGTTTTCTCCGCTTGGCCGGGTGCTTGACCAGGCGAGCGTCGCCAATTGGGCCAGCAGCGACGGCGCGATCTTGATCTGTGGCCGCTATGAGGGCCTCGATCAACGCTTTATTGACCAGCATGTTACCCAGCAAATCAGTTTGGGCGACTTTGTCATGTCGGGTGGGGAAATCGCTGCGATGGCCCTGCTTGATGCCGTTGCCCGTTTGCAGCCGGGTGTACTCAACACCTCGGCCAGCCACCAACAGGACAGCTTTAGCCCTGAGTTGGATGGTCTGCTGGACTGCCCGCACTACACCCGTCCCCAGCATTGGGCCGGGCAGGCTGTGCCTGAGGTTCTATTGTCGGGCAATCATCTTGAGATCGAGCGCTGGCGCCGTCAGCAGCGACTGTCCTTGACGCTACGGCTGCGGCCGGAGCTCATCACCCGTGCGCGCGCTGGCGGCGGCCTCAGCCTGGAGGACGAAGCGTTCCTTGCGGTAATTGGCTGAGACAGCGCAGCCGCAGTGATCATCCATAGGTTGATCAGTCACTGTCCTATCCTCGGTCGGCGTGGTTATAATAGAAGGCTTTACAGATCCTCTGGGCGGCCGTCTGAATGCGTTTGCAGTTGGGCCTCTGCGTCATTCCGACGCTGGCGCGAACAAGATCAATTGAGGAAACCATGAATCTGATTCAGACCCTTGAGCAGGAAGAAATTGCTCGTCTTGGGAAAACCGTCCCCGAATTTGCCCCTGGTGATACGGTCATTGTCAACGTCAACGTCGTTGAAGGCAGTCGTAAACGGATACAGGCCTATGAAGGCGTGGTGATTGCCAAGCGTAACCGTGGTCTCAACAGCGGTTTTATTGTGCGCAAGATTTCCAGTGGCGAAGGGGTGGAGCGGACATTCCAGACCTACAGTCCTCTGATTGCGAGCATTGAAGTGAAGCGTCGCGGTGATGTGCGCCGCGCAAAACTTTACTACCTGCGTGATCGCAGTGGTAAGTCGGCACGAATTAAGGAAAAGTTGCCGGCCAAGAAGACGGTAAGCACCTGACTCAGGCTCGCCTAATCAAGCCGCCCTGGCAACAGCCTGTGGCGGCTTTATTTATTGAGTGCCCGGAGTTGTGGCGCTGACACCACTATGACACGCCTGTCCCAGCCGCCTAGTTTTGACCCGCGCCTGATCCCGGTGGTGGGTGTTGATGCACACTTGCCGCCGGTGGCCACCTCTGCCCTGGCGCCTGGCGCACTGCGCCAACGCTTCTCCCAGCCTCCAATTTGGGTACCTGAGCTGCTTGCCGAGCCGGTCTGGTCTCTCCGTCCAACCCGTCACGCCTCGGTCTTGATCCCGATTGTGATGCGGCGGCGACCTACTGTTTTGCTGACTGAGAGGGCCTTGCATTTGGCTACCCACTCGGGCCAGATCGCTTTCCCTGGTGGCAAAGCCGAAGATTTTGACCTTGATGCCAACGCGACAGCCTTGCGTGAAGCGCGCGAGGAGGTCGGCCTGGATCCGGCATTTGTTCAGGTGTTGGGTCAGATGCCTCATTACCGGACAGGGTCGGGTTTCATCATCACACCAGTTGTTGCGTTAGTGCAGACAGGCTTCACCCTGAGCCCTGATTTCAACGAGGTCGCGGATGTGTTTGAAGTGCCATTGGCGTTCCTTATGAACCCGGCGAATCATCAGCGTCACGTCCACGACTGGGCTGGTCGCCAGCGTGAATGGTTTGCTATGCCCTACCAGGACAAAGAGTCGCTGCGATTCATTTGGGGTGCCACAGCCGGCATGCTGCGTAACTTCTATTGGATGCTGTCAGCCTGAACCTTGCTGCCGCTATCATCTGCCCATGAGTTTCATCTCCGTCCTGTTTGCTCTTCTGATTGAGCAGGCTCGCCCTCTTGGGCCGGGGAATCGCGTCCACGCCATGCTGCGAGCTTGGGTACGTTGGAGTGTCCGGAATTTTGATGCTGGCAAGTCGGTTCATGGCTGGCTGACCTGGGCCTTTGCGGTGGGCGCGCCTTCGATGGCCTCGCTCGCCATCTACTGGCTGTTAGACCTCACACTTGGTTGGGCTTTTGCCTTGCTTTGGAGTGTGGCAGTGCTCTATGTCACGCTCGGCTTTCGCCAATTCAGTTTCCACTTTACCCAGATCAGGGATGCTTTAGCCGAAGGGGATGAGGCGCTCGCCCGTGACTTGCTCGCGACATGGCAGCACATTGACGCCCGGGAGCTGCCTCACAGCGAGATCGTACGCCATGTGATTGAGCACTCAGTCATCGCGGCGCATCGGCATGTGTTTGGTGTGCTGGCCTGGTTTTCTGTGCTGGCGGCTTTTGGCTTTGGTCCCGCTGGCGCGGTGTTGTATCGGGCCAGTGAGTTTGTCGCGCGCTACTGGTTGCATGACAGCAAGACGCATCATCAGCCGGTCAGTCAGGCCATCCAGCAGACGGCGCGCTTGGCCTGGCGCTGGATTGACTGGATGCCTGCGCGTATCACGGCAATTAGTTTTGCCGTTGTCGGCAGCTTTGAGGAGGCTATGGATGGATGGCGCCAGCATGAACGTCAGTCCGACGGCGACAACGACGCCCTGATCCTGGCGGCTACTGCTGGGGCGGTGAACATTCGGCTCGGAGATGGCCGACCGCCTGTGAACAAGGCTGAGGATAGTGCCCCTGTCGAGCCTGCCGCAGCCTCCATAGCGGGGCATACCATGGGCCAAACTCCAGAGTTGGCCCATATGGCCGTGATTGTCGGCTTGGTTTGGCGGACGGTGGTGATGTGGATCTTATTGTTGGCCTTGTTGACATTGGCCAGATTGCTGGGCTAGTTGCAGGGGCTCAGTATTTGGTCAGGTCACTTAGTTCGGCGTGTAGTTCACTATAAATTTTATAGCGATTAAGGCTTATTCCATGTGGGTTAGAAGGTGATTCCAACGCTGTGATAACGCTGCAGCCTGGTTCATGCAAATGACTGCAGTTGTAAAACTTGCAGTGACTGGCATGCGACTGCAAATCTGGCATATAGCGCGCCAGTTGTGCTGGTTCGATGTGGTTCAAGCCAAATACTTGGAAGCCGGGTGAGTCGATCAGTGCTGTGGTGCGTTTGTCATCGATCCAGTACCAAGTGGTCCGCGTGGTTGTGTGTTTGCCAGAGTTGAGCGCGTGAGAGATTTCACCAGTTTGCGCCAGCGCACCGGGCTTGAGGAGATTGATCAAGGTGCTTTTACCGGCACCCGATGGCCCAAGAACCAGCGTGGTCTTACCCTCGAATATCTTTAGCAGGGCCGTGCGTTCCGGCTCGCCGGCAAGCCCAAGGCTAAACCTGAGCACCTGGTAGCTCATGCGCCGATATGGCGCCAGCCATTCCCAGGCTTGAGTGAATGGCGCTGCCAGATCGCTTTTATTGAGCGCGATGATCGGCGTAATGCCAGCTGCCTCCGCCGCAATCAGTGCTCGTGAGAGTTGGCTGCTGGAAAAGGCGGGTTCAGCTGCAATCAGGATGAGAATCTGGTCCAGGTTCGCTGCGAACGACTTGGTACGCATATCGTCCTGGCGGTAAAAGAGATTGCGCCGCACCTGAATCTTTTCTATGGTGCCCTCATCGCCGGTTGCCTGCCAAAGCACCCGGTCTCCAACAACGCCAAGGCTTTTTTTGCCGCGTGAGTGACAGATGAGGCGGCCCCCGCTTGGCTCTTCCACCAGGAAATGCCGTCCATGATTGGCGACAATCAAGCCTTCAGTCAAAGACGTTGTTGCCATCAGCGTGCAGGCACCGCATGCACGCTCATGCCAGCAACCCATCCACTAGTGCAGCGCAGTCAAAGTCAGTGTCTGAGATGCCCTGCACATCATGGGTATTGAAGCGAACTACGCATTGCCTGAAACTCACCGATAACTCCGGATGGTGGTCTTGCACGTGGGCAATCAAGGCCACTGCGTTTACAAAGGCGAGCGTCTCGTAATAGTTGACGAACGAAAAAGTCTTCTCAATCGCGAGGGTGGGCCCGTCACCCGTCAGACGCCATCCTTCAAGCTTGCCTAAGTTGGTTACGACGGCCGTGGCATTCATGGCGCGTCGACTGCCGCTAGACCAGTCCCTTTTCTTCAGTTGACGACTCATGACGTAAGCGGAGCTACGGGACGCAATAGTTGCGCAAGGCGCTCCGAAGCCGGTGGATGCGAATAGTGAAAACGTGCGTAGATCGGGTCCGGCGTCAGCGTCGATGCATTGTCATCGTACAACTTGAGTAACGCGGCAGCAAGGTCCTGGCCGCTGGTGTGGGCTACTGCGTAGGCATCAGCCTGGAATTCATGACGGCGCGATATCCAGGACAGGATCGGGGTGAGGAAAAAGCTGACTACGGGCACTGTCAGTACAAAAAGGAGCAAGGCCAGTCCATCGTTAGAACCACCAAGATTCGGCTGTACTCCGAGTCCAGCGTAGAACCAGGGTTGTGCGGCAAGCCAGCCCAACAGCGCGAAACCAGCAAAGCTCAGGCCAAACTGCATAAGCAGGCGGTGCCGGATGTGGCGATGATTGAAGTGTCCGAGTTCGTGTGCGAGCACCGCAGCGACCTCGTCAGTCGACAGTTTAGCGAGCAAGGTATCATAAAAAACCACCCGCTTCGCAGCGCCAAAGCCAGTGAAATAGGCGTTTCAGTGTGAGCTGCGCTTGCTGCCATCCATGACGAAAAGGCCTTCACTCTTGAACCCACACTGTGTCATCAAGGCTGTCACTCTGTCCTTGAGGGTCTGGTCTTCTAGGGGCATAAAGCGATTGAACAGCGGAGCAATGAAAGTCGGAAAAAGCCACAACAGAAGCAGGCTGATTCCGACCCAGGCGCCCCAGGCCCAGACCCACCATTGCGCGCCTGCTGCGCCCATCAGCCACAAGACCAAGTAGATGATTGGCAGACCGATCGCCAAGCCGATCAGGCTCGACTTCACAGCGTCGACCAGCCACAGCTTTAGCGTTGTCTTGTTGAAGCCAAAGCGGGCTTCCAGCACGAAGGTCTGGTACAAGCCCAGTGGCATCTCAATCAACCCGTTGATCAGCACAAAGGTAACGAACAGAGCCAGTTGCTTACCCATGCCATCTCCACCAAACCAACCCAGCAAGACCTGATTCAGTGCCGACAGGCCGCCCAGTAAGGTCCAGCCCATCAAGGTCGCGGCACCCAATGCCAACTCCAGTAGACCTATCCGCAGTTTGCTTATCGTGTAATCCGCAGCCTTCTGGTGCGATACCAGGGTGATGGTGTTTGCAAACGCTATTGGAACGGCATGGCGGTGGTAGGCCACATGGCGGATTTGCCTCGATATCAGCCAGAATTTCAATAACAGGCCGACCAATAGCGTGATTGAGAAGATATAGGCCAGGTTGAGAGCCAAGTTGGCGGCGTTGGTTGGGACAGGCATGGTTGTCAAGTTTAGGGCATCGGCGACAATTCCCAACATGGAATCAAGTACCGAGGGCACCAAACTGATGTCGCTGGCCAAATCAGATCAAAATCTCGTGTGGCTGGACTGTGAGATGACCGGCCTGAATCCTGAACGCGACCGAATCATCGAAATCGCCGTCGTCGTCACTGGGCCCACGCTTGCGCCGCGCATCGAGGGGCCTGTGCTGGTGATCCACCAAAGTGACGAGCAACTCGCCGGCATGGATGCTTGGAACCGGGGTACACATGGAAAAAGTGGTTTGATTGACAAGGTGAAAGCGTCTAGATTGTCAGAACAGACGGCGCAGGCAATCATTCTGGACTTCTTGAGTACGTACCTGCCCAAAAAAACCAGTCCCATGTGCGGCAACAGCATTGGCCAAGACCGGCGCTTCTTGGCAAAGTACATGCCGGAGCTAGAGGCATTTTTCCATTATCGGAATCTGGACGTCAGTACGCTTAAGGAGCTGGCCAAGCGCTGGCGGCCTGAGGTCTACAGTTCTTTCAAGAAGCAGCAGCGGCACACGGCCTTGGCAGATGTGCAGGAGTCAATTGATGAACTGGTGCACTATCGCCAGCATTTTCTTAGGCTGGTTGTCTAGACCTCGGTGAGGTTCATGGCATAATAAGGGGCTGCGTTGTAAACAGCGACGCGTATTTGCGCATCTCCCTTCATTCACACGGCCTACGCCCGGTTTGCTACAGCAAACCGGCTCTAAAAGGCCCCCGCTTCGACCTAGGTTTAAATTGGTCATCGCAGGTTCCGTTTGATGGTTGATGTTTTTTAACCATTGACGGAGCCATTGCCTATGAGGCAATGCTCGCGTGTGAGTAAATTCATGACTGACGCTTTCCAAGCGGCTGACGATTCCTCGTCGGTCCAAGACTTCCCCATCATTTCTGCTGACGACAGCACCAACGACTCGGCGCCCGCCGAGCTGGTCTCAGCTGCGCCTAACGGCTTTTTGACATTCGGACTGGCTCCGGAGTTGATCAAAGCGGTGCAGGATCTGGGATTCACCCAACCGACCACCGTCCAGCAAAAGACCATCCCGCTTGCCATGGAGGGGGTGGATGGTGCCCAGCCAGGTACCCGCTTCGTCGACCTTATGGTTTCCAGCCAGACGGGTAGCGGGAAGACGGCCGCGTTTCTACTGCCGGTTTTGCACACGCTATTGACGCAGCAAGTACAGGCCGAGGCCAAGGAGCGTGCTGACTTCGACTTGGCAGTGGCCGAGGCGCTTGCCAAGGGCGAAGCGCCACCTAAACGTGGCAAGCGCAAAGACCCGACCAATCCCCGCAATTTTTCAACCGTTGCCCCGGGTGCATTGATTGTCTGTCCGACGCGTGAGTTGGCGCAGCAAGTTGCGCACGATGCCATTGACTTGGTGCAGCATTGCCGTGGCTTGCGCATCGCCAACATCGTGGGTGGAATGCCTTACCAACTGCAAATTGCCAAACTACAGAATGCCAACCTCGTAGTGGCAACGCCTGGTCGGTTGCTCGACCTGCAACGTTCGATGCAAATCAAACTGGACCAAGTGCAGTTTCTGGTGGTTGATGAAGCCGACCGCATGCTTGATCTCGGGTTTTCGGATGATCTGGCTGAGATCAACCAACTGACTATTCAGCGTCAGCAGACCATGATGTTCAGTGCGACGTTCGCTCCCCGTATTCAGCAGCTTGCTGCGCGGGTTATGCGTGAGCCGCAGCGGATCACGATTGACTCGCCACAAGACAAGCACGTGAATATCAAGCAGGTCCTGTTTTGGGCTGACAACGTGCAGCACAAGCGCAAGCTGCTGGACCACTGGCTGCGAGATACAACGATCAACCAAGCCATTGTTTTCGCCAGCACCCAAATTGAATGCGATGGTTTGGCCAACGACTTGCAGCAAGATGGTTTCTCTGCAGTCGCGTTGCACGGTGCGCTGAGCCAGGGCCTGCGTAACCGCCGGCTCATGGCATTGCGGCAGGGGCAAGTGCAGATTCTCGTAGCCACCGATGTCGCTGCGCGTGGCATTGACGTGCCAACGATCAGCCATGTGTTTAATTTCGGCTTGCCGATGAAGGCCGAAGACTACACACACCGCATTGGGCGCACGGGTCGCGCCGGGCGCGACGGACTTGCCGTGACGTTTGCCGAGTTCCGTGACCGGCGCAAGATTTTTGACATTGAAGCCTACAGTCGGCAACAATTCAAGGCGGAAGTGATTCCTGGTCTCGAGCCACAACAGCGCTTCCCTGATGCACGTCCCAATTCAAATTTCGGCGGGCGAGACAGCCGTGGCAGCAGCGATCATCACTCGCGTGACCGCAAGTTCGGCGCGGGTCGGCCTGCCGGCTTTGGTGGAAATCGTCATGGAACCTCAGAGCGGAACGCCAGCGCCCCGCGTGATTTCGGTGCCCCTGGGTTTCCTGGGCCAAGTACGACTGGCTTTGCACAGCGGGATCCTCGCTCGGCAGCGCCACGCGAAGGCTTCAGCTACGAACGAAAAGGTGGGTTTAACGATCGCTTTGCGGGCGACCGCGCACCCTCGGTCGCGCCACGTGACGATTTCGGCACGCGTAAGCCGACCTTTGCTAAGCCGATGGGTGTCAAGCCCGGGAGCGGGAGCAAGGTATTTGTGCCACGGGATGCAAAAAAGCGTCTGACACGCAGCGCCTGACCTTGACAACGCCAATGCGATAGAGGGCTCCGACTTTCCAGTGGCACGAGGCCCCGACAATGACAACGTTTGCAAGAGATTTGAAAAATCCGTTGCTGAAACGCCGGTTTGTCTTTCTGACCCTGCCGAACTATTCGCTGATTGCGCTGTCGACTGCGGTCGAGGCGTTGCGAATGGCCAACCGGGTCACGAAAGAAGTGGTTTACCACTGGACCATTGCCAGTCTGGATGGATCCCCGCAGCAGGCCAGTAGTGGCTTGGCCCTGTCACCGACACAGCCCATTGAGGCTGTCGGGGCGGTCGACATTGTTTTTGTATGCGGTGGGGTTGACGTTGAGCAGGCTGTAACTTCGGAGCTCCTGACTGTGTTGCGGCGGCTGGCTCAACGCCATGTCGCGCTGGGTTCCCTGTGCACGGGAGGCTATGCGCTGGCAAAGGCCGGCTTGCTGGACAAGTACAAGGCGGTGATCCATTGGGAAAACATGTCCGCCTTGCAAGAGCAGTTTCCGCGGGTGATTTTTTCTGATCAGCTCTTTGCGATTGATAGGGATCGTTACACCTGCTCTGGCGGCATTGCACCACTGGACCTGATGCTCAACATCATCAAAGACCAGCTGGGACGCGATATTGCCCCGATGATTTCTGAGCAGTTCATTCTCGATCGAATCCGTAATGACCAAGACCGCCAACACGTACCTCTGCAAGCGAGGGTAGGGCTTTTTCATGAAAACCTGATCGAGGCTGCCGCCTTGATGGAGAGCAACATCGAGGAGCCGCTGTCACTCGATGAGATTGCCGCCCTGGTCGGCGTGTCGCGCCGCCAGATTGAACGCCTGTTCAAGCGCTATGTTGGTGAGGTACCGACCAAGTACTACCTCGACATGCGCCTGCGCCGGGCCCGCACACTGCTATTGCAGACAGCAATGTCCATCATGGATATTGCTGTCGCTTGCGGTTTCCAGTCGCCACCGCATTTTTCCAAGTGCTACCGCAATTTATTTGGACACACCCCTAGCGCCGAACGGCAACTCAGCCGTCAAGTCACGCTCAGTGGCGGCAACACCTAGCAGTGTTGACAGTCGACTGTTGCCATTGCCCTAGCGGAAAACCACTGTCTTGCTGCCGTTGAGGAAGACGCGGCGTTCGATATGAAATTTCACTGCGGCGGCCAAAGCCCGGCACTCTGAGTCGCGACCAGCTGCCGCCAGTTTCTCGGGTGTGAAGGTGTGATCGACCCGTTCAACGATCTGTTCGATGATCGGCCCCTCATCAAGATCGGCCGTGACGTAGTGGGCCGTAGCACCGGTCAGCTTCACGCCGCGCGCGTGGGCTTGGTGGTAGGGCTTGGCACCTTTGAATCCGGGCAGGAACGAGTGGTGGATATTCATCGCGCGTCCACGCAGGCGGCGGCAAAGGTCGTCGGACAACACCTGCATGTAGCGTGCCAGCACGACCAGGTCGCTGTTGGTGGCGGAGACGATCTCTAACAGCTGCTGCTCCTGGCTTTGCTTGGTCTCGGGGGTAACTGGCAACCAGACAAACGGGGTGTTGTGCGCCTCAACCATGGGGCGCAGGTCAGCATGGTTAGAGATGACTGTTGTGATGTCCATTTTGAGTTCACCGGTGCGATGGCGGTAGAGCAAATCGTTCAGGCAATGGTCGAACTTGGACACCATGATCAGGACCCGGGGCTTTTTCTCGCCATCGTGGATTGCCCACTCCATTGCCTCCTTCGCCGCAACCTCCAGGAACTCATTCTTCAGCCCCTCAAGCGCAGGCGTTTGCACCGGGTCGCCATAAAAGCTTACCCTGACAAAAAATCGGCCGGTGAGCACGTCGTCAAATTGCTGCATGTCCGTGATGTAGCATTTTCGCGATGCAAGAAAGCCGGAAACGGCAGCCACCGTGCCCATGCGACTATCGCAGGTGGCGTTCAAAATGTAGTGCGGCTTACCTTCAAGTGGAACGTTCATGGAATTTCAGCGCTTTGCTGTTTGCGTTAGATCGATGGTGGCCTGGAGACGCCCGGCTAAGCGTTCGAGTTTAGGTAAAGAAACTGGTCTGGGTTGTCTCGGTACGACTGTGGTTTTGATTGCCGCGACTGCCCCCGCTCCCATTGCATGTCGTGCATGAGTCATTCTCATGTCGTTGGACGATAATGGCAAGTCGCTAATCTATCAGCTGGGCGCTGTATGGCCCCGTACCATTTTCTTTATTCGCAAACGCCGGCTCGCCGGGCAGTTCCATCATGACGCAAGAGGAGTAGACCATGGCTGACGACTTTGATGATGATCTCGACCTGAATACTCTGAACGACGAAGAGTTGACGGAGCAGGTCCACGACGACCTCTACAACGGCTTGCGCGACGAGGTCATTGAAGCCACCAACATCCTGCTGGGACGAGGCTGGTCGGCCGACCGCGTGCTCAATGACGCCTTGGTCGAAGGCATGCGTATCGTCGGCGTCGACTTCCGCGATGGCATTCTGTTCGTACCTGAGGTGCTGTTGGCCGCAAACGCCATGAAGGGCGGCATGGAAATCCTGCGTCCCCTATTGGCCGAAACCGGCGTCGAGCCGATTGGAAAAATGGTGATCGGCACGGTCAAGGGGGATATTCACGACATCGGCAAGAACCTCGTCGGGATGATGATGGAGGGCGCCGGGTTTGAAGTGATTGACCTCGGCATCAACAACCCGGTCGAGAAGTACCTGGCGGCCCTGGAAGAGCACAAACCCGACATTTTGGGGCTTTCGGCTTTGCTGACTACCACCATGCCCTATATGAAGGTCGTGATTGACACCCTGAAGGAAAAAGGTCTTCGCGACGACTTCATTGTGCTGGTCGGCGGCGCTCCGCTGAACGAAGAATTTGGGCGCGCAGTGGGCGCTGATGCCTACTGCCGCGATGCC
>CAJAXU010000348.1 GCA_903948045.1 uncultured beta proteobacterium
ACATTGCTGCCAATGATCCGTGGCTTGCTGGAGCGCTATCCGCTCAAGCGCGTGGTGCTGGTGGCCGACCGTGGGTTACTCAGTGTCAGCAATATCGAAGAGCTTGCCAAACTGCAAACGCAGCTTAAGGCGGACGGGTTGAACTCTGCGGTGAGTTCGGATGGGGTAATGAGGTCGATCATTTACTCATCCCCTCTACCCAGGCCAACTGCTGCGGCAGCCACGCCGTCTGCAGGCTGCCCGATTCAAAGTCAAGTGAACCACGCATCATCCAACTTTACTTGGTAGCCTCAACGTTCAGGCTCACAAAAACACCAAATCGTCGATACGAACTGAAGTCGTTGAATATCCGAAACTCTTCGACGCGGCGTGCCGTAGAAAATCCAGCCTGTTTAAAAAAAGAGACAACAAAGTCCCAAGTCAACCCAACCTTGTGAAAATCGTGCTCGTCCTCCTGCGCTCCGAACATATGCCGCATCAAAGAGAACTTCTGATCTCTTGGCACTGCCGGATCGACAAACAAGCGGCACAGAACCTCCAGGTCAGGAACACTCATTCTCAGAACACCGCCGGGCTTCAGGACCCGCCTGATCTCCTGCAGCGCTTGCGGCAGCTCATTGCGGAACCCCAAATGCTCTAGTACATGGGACGCGTAAACCTCGTCAACGGTGTTGTCCTCAAACCGCAGCGATGTGCAATTGCCAATGAAGTCCACATCAGGTCCTGCCTGAATATTGACGATCTTCCAGCCCGCTTTGGGCTCCTTACCGCCAATGTGCAGCCTCAGCGGCTCGACAACTGGTGTTGCAACCTCTACAACGCTTGCAGTTTGAGATTCTTTGGCCATACAAGGCACCTCCAAAGTTGCGGGTGGGTGGCCTGCCACATGACGCTCCCACATCATGCGGTAGCCGGTCTCCAAATGGCGGGTAAAACGCGCTGTGTCGAAAACCGGTGAAGCTTCGCGTGCCTCACCAACACGTCGACGCAGCGTCTCTCGTGCCGGACGATCTCTGGCCAGAAACACCGCACGCTCCACGTAGGCGTCCAACGTGGGAGCAATCAAATCGTCCAAGCACATGGCCCTCAGAAACGTTTCAGCCATCCGGTTGGCAAAGCGCTCCCCCTTGCAGGTTAGCACCGGCAGTCCCGCCGATAGGGCATCCAAAGCCGTCGTAGCGGCATTTACCGTCACCGTGTCCAGGAAGAGATCTGCCAGCTGATGCCGGGCCAGGTGCGCCGCTTTGTCGGGCACATGAGAGGCAAACACCAGCCGGTCTGGGTCAATACCGGCGGCCTGGGCCTCCCGGCGCAGATTGTTCCGGTGGTCCCCATAACGAGCTGGTGGCGACAGCCACAGCACGCTTTCTGGCACGGCCGCCAGGATGCTCATCCATGCTAAAAATATGCGGCGGTCTATTTTTGCCGGATTATTGAATGCGCAGAACACGAAGGCGCCCTCGCTCAGCTGCTGGCTGCCTCTACTCGGGAGCAATGTGGAGATGGGGGCCCGATCTGCAACGTGATAAACCTCCGGCAAGCGCACTACGGCCTCGGTGTAAGCCGCCTCCTCACCCTTTGGTAACACCACACTGTCGGCAATTAAATAGTCCATAAAATCAAGACCTAGCCCGCCAGCATGCCCCAGCCAGAACACCTGAATCGGCGCAGGACGATGGGAAAATATGGCTGGGGACTTCAACTCCATGTAGCCATCCAGATCAACCAAGATATCTATGCCATCTTGCGCAATTCGGGTTGCCGCGTCCCGAGCTGTCATCGTGTCGATATCGACAAAATGATCAACACCCGCTTTGATCGTGGCGTAAAAATCTCCTGATTCACGGCGTTTTCTTGCAGTGGCGTAAGCGTAAACCTCAAACTGACTATGGTCATGCGCCGAGAAAAACGAGCGCATTACATGTCCCACTGGATGATCACTGAAATTTGGCGAAACATAGCCGATCTTTAGCCGCCGATCAGGGTTCGAGTCGCGCGGAGTCAGCGCAGGGCGCTGTGCAACAGCTTGAAGCAATTTTGACGCCCGTCTGGCGGCATCACGCACTGCTTCCGGAGCGAACGGGGCAAACAAATTCAGATAACCCACGTTGTACAAGATTTCGACTGCGCCCGTGCTTGCCGAAGCAGCATAAGCTGCCAACGTCGTCCGTAGCATGGAATGGTGAGATTCAGCACTATCAAAATTGCACAGCGGCAGGTCGTGGCACGCCACCATCTGCAAACGCGCTGCAAAGTGGGTGGGGTCCAGCGTCAATGCCCGTTCAAGTTCAACCCGGCTTTGCTCTAGGTCACCTTTTCTGTCAAGCATTATCGCCAGGCCATAACAGGCGGACGCGTAATCCGGCTTCAACGCCAGTGCCTGGCGATACGCCTCAATGGCCTTATCGATGTGCCCCTGCGTCCGCAGTGTCTTGGCCTTGTTGTGGTGCAGCTGCGGCACACCGGGGTGCAGGCAGATGGCCTTCTCATAAATTGCAATCGACTCTTCCCAGTCACCCACCACACTAAGACTGCCAGCAAGGTCGTTTAGTGCCGCCAAATGCCCGGGGATGAACCGTACAACCGCTCGAAACTTGGCAATGGCCTGTGCATGGCTGCCAGCCTGCTTGAGTGTCATACCTTCCTTCAATAACGCCTCGGCGGCATTGCGCTGCTTTTGAGCCAAACCTTGATTGATATTACGCATAATTAAAAAGCATTCGGGCTGGCTCCTGATGACTTACCTTTAACCACCCCCTCTACCAGGGCCAACTGCTGCGGCAGACACACGGCTTGCAAGTCGTAGCGCTGCACCGCAAGCACACTAGTATTATGGCCCAGCCGGGCGCGTGTAGCCGGGTCGTCCAACAGGGTGCGCACCTCGGCGGTTAGGGCCTGGTGGTTAAAGAAGTTCACTAACCGGCCGGTCTCGTTGTGTTTGACAGCCTCGTGCAGGGGCTGGGTGTTGCCGGACACGATAGCGCAGCCCACGCTCATGGC
>CAJAXU010000349.1 GCA_903948045.1 uncultured beta proteobacterium
GATGACGGCCACCAGTTTTTCGCCCAGGTCCTCATCCGGCACGCCAAAGACGGCAGCGTCCAGCACCTCGGGCAGCAGCAGCAGGGTGTTCTCAACTTCCTGGGGGTAGAGGTTGACGCCACCCGAGATCACCATGAAGCCGCTGCGGTCGGTCAGGTAGAGGTAGCCATCGTCGTCGACCAGCCCGATGTCGCCAAATGTGCGCCATCCCTGGGGGCTGATTGCGGAGCGGGTCTTTTCCTCGTCGTTCCAATAGACGAAGGTCACGGGACTCTCGAAGAATATCCGCCCGGTCTGGCCGGCTGGCAAGGGTTTGTCCTGCTCATCCAGGATGTGCACCTTGCAGTGGCTGGGCTTGCCCACCGAACCGGGATGGGCCAGCCATTCCGTGGCATTGATGAAGGTGCGGCCGACCCCTTCTGTGCCAGAGTAGTACTCGTAGACAACGGGCCCCCACCAGTCGATGATGGCCTTTTTCACAGGCTGCGGGCAGGGCGCCGCGCCGTGAATGGCATGGGTCATGGTTGTGCCGGAATAGGCGGCTCGCCGTGCCTCGTCAAGCCGCAGAATCCGCTGGAACATGGTCGGTACCCAAAGGCTGTGCGTTACACCGTAGCGGTCGATCAGGGTGAGGCTCAGTTCGGCATCGAAGTGGTCCATGATGATGGAGGTCGCGCCCGCATCCAGGAACGCGCACAGGTAGCGGTAGGGCGCGCTGTGGTACATGGGCGAGGTCGAGAGGTACACGCTGCCCGGTGAGCCCGCGAGCCAGCGCATGGCCTCCACGTTGCGTGAATCGACCTCCCCCCAGGTCTTGCAATGAAAGGCGCGGCGGATGCCCTTGGGCCGCCCGGTGGTGCCTGAGGAATAGATCATCTCCATGCCGGGCTTCGCCTGGGGTGGCAACTCGTCGGACTGACTCGCCAGCAGTCGCTCCCAATCACCGGGTGCGGCAGCGTCCTGGCTGCAGACCTTACGTTGGCACAAGGCGGCAGCATTGGTCTGTGCCAATGCCGAATCCATGGCCGCCAGGCATAGCAGCGCGCGTGATCCCGAGTCCGTCAGGATGTAGTTCACATCCCCCACGGTGGCCTTGGGCGAGAGCAGGGTGAAATAAATGCCGATTCGCTGTGCGGCCAGGATGGCCGTCACCAAGGCGGTTCCGTTGGGCAAGCAGATGGCGATGCAGTCGCCATCGTCTACCCCCAGGGAGCGAAGGCCATGGGCGACCCGGTTGGCCTGTGCATTCAATTGCCCGTAACTGATGCGCTCACCCGCAGGCTCGCAAATGAGCGCCAGTTTGTCAGGGTATTGGCGGGCTAATTCGTGAAATCCCAGGATCGTTGACGGGGTGGCGTTCATTCAGCTCTCCAGTGATGGGAATGTCTTTGCAGGTCGGAAGGGTGGCTGGAGTATTCCTTCAACGGGAGCTTGGACGCTCTATAACTTGATCGACGCAATCTATCCAGGCCCTTGTCAGCCTCCCCCTGCCAGCACCTGCGCACGGCTCCTGAGCGTGTCAGTCAGGGCGTCATGTAGCAGGCGGATCTGGGGACTCTGTTCCCGGTGGGTCAGCGTCATCAGGCTGACCCGGCCGATCACTTCGGGTTCCACCAGGGGGCGAACGACAAACTGCGGCCTGCGCACGTGCTGGGCCGTGTAATGCGCCATCAGGGCCAGACCCAGACCGGCCTCAACCAGGCCCACGGCAGTGGACAGTTGGTTCACCCAATGGGTGATGGGGGGGAGCACGTTGGACTGGCGCAAGGACTGCAGCAGATGTGAGGTCTCCATATCCCTGGACTTGACCACGATCAAGTCGTGGCCTGCCAACTCGCGCCAGCCCATTGAACCGTTCCCCGAGAGCGGATGTCCGTGAGGCATCAGCACCACAAAGCGTCGCTCCGACAGCAATTGGTAGCGGATGTCCGGCTCGTTCCCTAGTTCGTTCACGATGGCCAGATCGACATGACCCTGGCGCAGCAGTTCGATCGCTTCCTGAGTGGGCACATCGTGGAACTGCAGGGACACATCGGGCCTGAGGGCGCGAAAACGCGCAAGGCCCGGGGCCAGTAAGGCCGGAAAAATGTGCGGCAGCGCGGCAATGCGGATCGACCCGGCCACGCCCTGCACATGACGCTGGAGATCAGACTGGGCGCGGTCAAGCTCTTCGAGCAAACGACGCGCGTGCAATTGGCAAGCGCGCCCCAGATCAGTCAGGCGCACGCTATGGGTGTCCCGATCAAATAGCCGCCCACCAACCGCAGCCTCCAGGCTCTTGATATTGGAGCTCAGGGTGGGCTGCTTGATCTTGAGTCGGTCCGCTGCTGCGGTGAAATTAAGCGCATCCGCAGCGGCAAGAAAAGAGCGCAATTGCAGCAGAGTGAGATCCATAGATGGCGTCAATAAAGTTATAGAGAACTTAAGCCCATCTTAGCCTTCAAAATGCGCGATGACACCACTGCATGCATGGCGCATGCTTGACCTCCCAGGAGCCTTGCGACGATGAAAACCACTTTGAACCGACGCCAGATGATGGCAGTGCTGGCTGCAGCGACCGGGGGATACTCGATTGAGGCGGGCGCGCAGGCCACATTCCCCAGCAAGCCCGTCAGGATCATCGTTCCTTTTCCCGCAGGCGGGGCGGGCGACACCGCCGTGCGACTGATCAGCAAGCCACTGTCAGATGCACTCGGACAGCAGGTTGTGGTGGATAACAAACCTGGCGGAGACGGCGTGATCGCGGCGCTGGAACTGTTGCGCTCGACCCCGGACGGGCACACCCTGATGTTTGGCACGGCCACGCCCCTGATCTACACCCCGCTGACCAAAGTATCCAAACCGCCCTACGACCCTCTGGCGGATTTCGCGCCAGTCTCTACCTTCAGCTCCTTCACTTACTTCATGCATGTGCATGAGAGCGTACCCGCCAGGACCCTGGAGGAGTTCATTGACTACGTCAGGAAAAACCCGGGCAAGGTCGCTTACGGCACGGGCGACTCCACCAGCATCGTCACCATGGCACAAATCCAGATGCACACCAAGCTGGACATGATCCATGTTCCCTACAAGGGTGGTGCCCAAGCGTTTACCGACTTCGCCGGCGGCCGTATACAGGTCACGGTCGGACCGCTGGACCTGGATGGACGGATGCAGGGCAAGTCCCGGCCGCTGGCCGTGTTGCAGACCAGGCGCAGCGCCTTGCGACCGGATGTCACCAGTTTCCCGGAACTGGGCTATCCCCAGGTCAATCTGCTGGCCTGGACTGGCTATTTCGCGCACGGCAAGACGCCGCAGCCCCTGGTTGACAAGTTGTCGACCGCCCTGGTGAAGGTCTTTGCCCTGCCAGAGCTTCGGGAAACGTTCCAGAAACTGGGCAGCAACCTGGAAGGCAGCACGCCCGATGTGTTGGCTAACATCCTGAAAACCCAGATGCCGGCCTGGAAGGAAGCGATCCAGTTTGCCAAGATTCCGGTGGAATAACTTGTCAGGCACCCCTCCTGCCACCCTGCCCCCAGGCTGAACCCTCGAACAGGAAAATCCATGTCCGTTGTGATTGAAGACCTCGCCGACCACATCCAGTTGGTCACGTTGGACCGGCCCCATGTGCTCAACGCCTGGAACGACGAGTTGGTGCAGGGTTTGCATGAGGCCTGGGTACGCTTTGCCCAGAACGATGCGCTGCGCGTGTGCGTGGTGACGGGCCGGGGCCGCCTGTTCACGGCCGGCCTAGACTTGAAGGCGCCGCCTGCCGACGCCGCTTCGGGCATGCCCAATCTGTCTGTGCCCTGCGACAAGCCCATTCTGGTGGCGGTCGAGGGCGCGGCGATCGGCTTTGGCTCAGTGCTCTGCCAGCTGGCCGATATGGTGTTCGCCGGCGAGAGCGCGTACTTTCTGTACCCGGAGGCCAAGCTCGGGTTATTCCAGGGCATGATGGGTGGCTTTCCGGGACGCCTGCAATACAAGGCGGGGCTGCAGTGGCTGATGACCGGCGACCCGATGCCGGCCAAGCGGGCACGCGAGATCGGCCTGGTCAATGAGGTCTATGCCGACGGCACCGTGTTGGAAAAAACGATAGAGATGGCGGAGAAGATCGCCAAAAATGCGCCGCTGGTGATCCAGGCCATGAAGGCGATCGCGCTGGGCAGCGTTCCAAAGGGGCCGATGGAACTCAACTACCGCGTCAACCGGGCGCTCGCCCGAGTTGCGGCAAGCGAGGACGGGCAGGAAGGCATCGCTTCGTTCCGCGATAAGCGACAAGCGGCGTTCAAAGGCCGCTAGCCCCTGCTGCCAGTCTGTTAATTGAGAGCTGATCAAAGCTCATCAGCCGAATAGCCAGATTCCCGTTGATGGCGAATACGCGCCACCAGCACCAGGTCACGGGCCTCGTCGAACGCGTAGCGCGCCAGGTAGCCGCTGCGCCTGCGCGAAATAATCAGTTCTCTCAATCCCCCTTCAACCGGCCGACCGATGCCGGGCTGATGCGTCAAAACCTGCAGGGCATCCAGGATGAAATCCAGCAATTCGCCCGCTATTGGGTCATCAGACTGGCATAGAAACTCTTCCAGCCGAAGCAGGTCGTCCAAGGCGGCCTGGCTCAGAAATACCCGAGGCACAGCCATCAACCCAATGAGGTTGGCGTAAGGTCGCCCGGCTTGGCTTGCAGCCCTTGGCGGTGACGGGCCAAATTGGAAAAGTAGGCGCGGACATCACCCAGTTCATGGCCAGATCCGCTGGCCGTCATGTCGCTCAGGGCGTGTAAGGAATCCTGCGCCCATGCGTCACGCAGCCGAGTGCGGCGTACCGAGTCGGCCAGGGTTTGAACCATGAAGGCGTGTAGGCTCAAGCCTGCCCGCTGGGCCTCTTGCTCAAGCTGCGTTTTGAGCGCCGCGGGTAGCTTCAAACTGGTGGGTTTGCTCGCCGTGCTTAAGGTGGCCATCTTTTGCTCCAAGGCTGAAGGTAGTCAAATATGACTACCGTCGCAATTTAGCACAAGTGCCTGTCTTCAAAGAAAAAAGCTATCAGTTTGGACGGTCGGCAGCTTGGACTTGCCAGCGGTCTTCGGCGTAATTACACTGTAGTTATGAGTGCTTTGCGTTTCGAGTGGGATCCCCTAAAGGCGGCTGCCAATGCAAAAAAGCACGGCGTCTCTTTTGACGAAGCTCGAACCGTCTTTTTTGATGAAAGAGCTAAATTGATAGATGACCCTGATCATTCGGGGTCAGAAGACCGATTTGTTTTGTTAGGCATCAGTGGCAACTTGCGGCTTATTCTGGCTTGCCATTGCTATCGGGATGACGACCAAGTCATTCGTATCATTTCCGCCCGCAAGGCGACACCGCAAGAATCAAGGCAATACACGCAGAGGTGACCCTTATGAAAAAAGAATACGATTTCTCCAAGGCCCGACAAAATCCCTACGCGTCACAGCTCAAGAAGCAGATCACGATCCGTCTCGATGAGGATTCCATCGGCTACTTCAAGGCCATCTCGGACCAGGTGGGTATCCCGTACCAGAGCCTCATCAACCTCTATTTGCGGGATTGCGCTGCGCACGGCCGAAAGCTCGACTTGAGCTGGAAATGACCTGATGACCTGATGACCTGGGCGCGGCTGGCCTCGCCGCGCCGCTCAGGCCAATCGCCGCCCGCTATCTGTATCAAACCAATTGGCGTGCGCCGCGCTCACCGACAGGCCGATCGATTCACCCACCTGCACCGGGGTTTGCGGTGCCACCCGCACCGTGACCGGTCCGGCGGCGGTCTGGACCACGACAAAGGTGTCGGCGCCGGTGGGCTCCACCAGCAGCACCTGGCCGCGCCAGGGGGCATCGGCCTGCAGCTGCAGGTGCTCGGGTCGCAGGCCTAGCGTGGCCTGGGCGGCGGTTGGGCAGGGTAGCGCCAGTTGCCCGCCTTCAAAGGAAAAAAGGCCTCCAGCCCCCGTAGTTATTGGGATTCCAGCTATGAAATTCATAGTGGGTGAGCCAATGAAGCCGGCCACATAGGTGTTGGCCGGGCGGCTGTAGATGTCGTCCGGCGTGCCGATCTGTTGCAGCACGCCGTCTTTCATGACAGCGATGCGGCTGCCCAGGGTCATGGCCTCGATCTGGTCGTGCGTCACATACACACTGGTGATGCCGCTGAGTTGGTGCAGGCGCTTGATCTCGGCGCGCATCTCCACGCGCAGCTTGGCGTCCAGGTTGGACAGGGGTTCGTCAAACAAAAACAGCTGCGGGTCCCGCGCCAAGGCCCGGCCCATGGCCACGCGCTGGCGCTGGCCACCCGACAGCTGCGCCGGCCGGCGGTCGAGCAGGTGCTCGATCTGCAGCATGGCGGCGACCTCGGCAATGCGTTTGGCGCGCGCCGCCTTGGGCACCTTGCGCATTTCCAGCGCAAAGCCGATGTTGTCGGCCACGCTCATGGTGGGGTAGAGCGCATAGCTCTGGAACACCATGGCGATGTCGCGCTGGGCCGGCGCCACGCCCAGCACATTGCGCCCGGCGATGCGCAGCTCACCCTCGCTCGGTTCTTCCAGCCCGGCAATGATGTTGAGCAGGGTGGATTTGCCGCAGCCAGACGGGCCCACAAGAATCAGGAACTCGCCCGGGGCCACGTCGATGTCGATGCGCTTGAGCACCTCTACCGCGCGCTCGCCCTTGCCAAACACCTTGCGGATGCCCGCGATCTGCACTGCTGCTGCCATGTGGTCTATCCTTTCACGGCGCCGGCCGTGAGCCCTCTGACGAAATACTGGCCGGCCAGCACATAGACCAGCATGGTGGGCAGACCGGCGATCACGGCCGCGGCCATGTCCACGTTGTAGCTTTTCACGCTGCTGGAGGTGTTGGCCATGTTGTTCAGGCCGACCGTGATCGGCTTGCTGTCGGCGCCGCTGAAGGCCACGCCAAACAGAAAGTCATTCCAAATGTTGGTGAACTGCCAGATCAGCGTCACCATCAAAATGGGGGTGGACATGGGCAGCACGATGCGCCAGAAGATGCGCCAGAAGCCGGCGCCGTCAATGCGCGCCGCGTTAATCAGCTCTTTCGGGATGGCGGTGTAGTAGTTTCGGAAAAACAGCGTGGTGCCGGCCAACCCGGCCAGGCAGTGCACCAGCACCAGGCCGGCCAGCGAGCTCGACAGCCCGAGGTAACCCAGCACCTGGCTCATGGGCA
>CAJAXU010000350.1 GCA_903948045.1 uncultured beta proteobacterium
GGGCGAACTGCTGATCTTCTGTGCCGCCATGGCGGGGGCCGGGCTGGCCTTCTTGTGGTTCAACACTCACCCGGCGCAGGTCTTCATGGGCGACGTCGGCGCGCTGGCACTGGGCGCGGCGCTGGGCACCATCGCCGTCATCGTGCGCCAGGAGATTGTGCTGGCCATCATGGGCGGCATTTTTGTGGTCGAGGCGCTGTCGGTGATGCTGCAGGTGACTTACTTCAAGTACACCCGGCGCAAGTACGGCGAGGGCCGGCGCATCTTGAAGATGGCGCCGCTGCACCACCACTTTGAGAAGAGTGGCTGGAAAGAGACGCAGGTGGTGGTTCGCTTCTGGATCATCACCATGCTGCTGTGCCTGGTGGGCCTGTCCACCTTGAAGCTGAGGTAGACCGTGCAGCGCTGGCAAGACCAACATGTGCTGATCCTGGGCCTGGGTGCGTCCGGCCTGGCGATGGCGCGTTGGTGCGCCCGCGCCGGCGCCCAGGTCACGGTGGCCGATACCCGCGCCGCACCGCCGGGGCTGGCCGCGCTCCAGCTGGAGTGGCCTGGCGTCAAGTTTGTCAGCGGCCCGCTCAGTGCCGAGCTGGTCACCGGCACCCCGGTGCGTGCGGTGTTGCGCAGCCCGGGCCTGTCGCCAGCCGACGCTGCTCCTGTTTTAGAAGCAGCTCAGGCAAGTGGGCTGTGGCTTGGCGGCGAATTAGACCTATTTTCTCAAGCGCTCGACACGCTGCGGGCCGAGCGCGGCTACGCGCCCCGGGTGCTGGCCGTGACCGGCACCAACGGCAAAACCACGGTGACGGCGCTGACCGGGCAAATGGTGGCGCGCGCCGGCAAGACGGTGGCGGTGGCCGGCAACATCGGCCCGACCCTGCTCGACACCCTGGGCCAGCACCTGGCGGCCGACAGCCTGCCTGAGGTCTGGGTGCTGGAGCTGTCGAGCTTCCAGCTTGATGCCAGCACTGGCTTTGAGCCCAGCGCCGCTGTGGTGCTTAACCTGAGCCAAGACCACCTGGACTGGCACGGCAGCATGGCCGCCTACGCCGGCGCCAAGGCCCGGGTGTTTGGCCAACAGGCCCTGATGGTCCTCAACCGCGACGACCCGCTGGTGATGGCTTTGTTGCCCGAACCGACCCGGGCCCGGCTGCAGCGCCCGCAGTGGCGTGAGCACATCACCTTTGGTGGCGACCTGCCACAGCGCCCGGGGGACTTCGGCATCGAGGCGGTCAATGGCATGGTCTGGTTGGTGCGCGCGCTGGAGGCCGACGAGACCCTCAAGCCGCGCAAAGGCGAAGTGCAGGAGCTGCACCTGCAGCGGCTGATGCCGGCCGATGCGCTGCGCATCCGCGGCCGGCACAACGCCTTGAATGCGCTGGCGGCGTTGGCGCTCAGCCAGGCGGCCGGCTGCGCGCTGGGGCCCCTGCTGTACGGCCTGCGCGAGTACCGTGGCGAGCCGCACCGGGTCGAGGCGGTCGCCATCGTGCAAGAGGTGGAATATTTTGACGACAGCAAGGGCACCAACGTGGGCGCCACGGTCGCTGCCCTGAATGGGCTGGGGCAGGAGCGGCGCCTGGTTGCCATCCTGGGCGGCGTCGGCAAGGGGCAGGACTTCGGCCCGCTGGCCGAGCCCGTGGCCCGCCACGCACGGGCGGTGGTCTTGATCGGCCGCGACGCACCGCTGATCCGGGCCGCACTGGCATCGACCGGTGTGCCGCTGCTCGACGCAGCGAGCATGGGTGACGCCGTGAGCCGGGCAGCTGGCTTGGCCCATGCCGGTGATGCGGTGCTGATGTCGCCTGCCTGCGCCAGCTTTGACATGTTTGACAACTACGAACACCGGGCCCATGCCTTTGTCGCCGCCGTGCAGGCGCTGGCTGACGAGGCCGGTGTGATGAGCCTGGGAGCTGCTGCATGAGCGCCGCAACCGGTCGGCTGCAGGGTTGGATCGGGCGGCTGCGCAAGCCGGCGGCTGATGTGCTGCCGGTGCGTCTGAGTGGGACGAGCCGCATGGACACCGTCAACCTGCCCAGCACGGTGAGCGGGATTGACCAAGCGCTGGTCTGGGTCACGGTGACCCTGATGCTGTGGGGCCTGGTGATGGTGTATTCGGCCTCGATCGCCATGCCGGACAACCCGCGCTTTGCCCGCTACACCCACAGCTATTTCTTGACCCGCCATGTGATGTGGCTGGCATTGGCCTTCATCGCCGCCTTGGTGGCGTTCCAGGTGCCGGTGGCGCAATGGGAAAAGTCGGCGCGCTGGCTGTTTGTGGCGTCACTGGTGCTGCTGACGGTGGTGCTGATTCCGCATGTGGGCAAGGTGGTCTACGGCGCGCGGCGCTGGATCGCGCTGGGGCCGATCGGCTTTCAGCCGTCCGAGCTGGCCAAGTTTGCGGTGCTGTTGTACGCCGCCGATTACATGGTGCGCAAGATGGAGGTGAAGGACCGTTTCCTGCGCCATGTGATGCCCATGGGTGCTGCGGTGGCGCTGGTGGGCGTGCTGTTGCTGGCGGAGCCCGACATGGGCGCCTTCATGGTGATCGCCGTGATCGCTATGGGCATCCTGTTCTTGGGTGGCGTCAATGCGCGCATGTTCTTTGTGATCGCGCTGGGGCTGCTGGTGGCCTTTGGCCTGATGATCGCCTGGAGCGACTGGCGGCGCGAACGAATCTTTGCCTACCTGGACCCGTGGAGCGAGAAAAACGCGCTGGCCAAGGGCTACCAGCTGACGCATTCGCTGATCGCCATCGGCCGCGGCGAGATCTTTGGTGTTGGCCTGGGCGGTAGTGTTGAAAAATTGCACTGGCTGCCCGAAGCCCATACCGACTTTTTATTGGCGGTGATTGGCGAGGAGTTCGGTTTGGTGGGGGTGCTGTGCGTGATCGGGCTGTTCTTGTGGCTGACCCGGCGCATCATGCACATTGGCCGCCAGTCGATCGCGCTGGACCGGGTGTTTGCCGGGCTGGTGGCACAGGGGGTGGGCATTTGGGTGGGTTTCCAGTCCTTCATCAACATGGGGGTGAACCTGGGGGCGCTGCCCACCAAAGGCCTGACCCTGCCTCTGATGAGTTACGGCGGCTCCGCCATTCTGGTCAACCTGATCGCGATCGCCGTGGTGCTGCGCATCGACCATGAAAACCGCATCCTGATGCACGGAGGCCGGGTATGAAAAGCGCCCTGATCATGGCTGGCGGTACCGGGGGCCATATTTTTCCCGGGCTGGCAGTGGCGCAGGCGCTGCGCGAGCGCGGTTGGCGCGTGCACTGGTTGGGTGGCACCGGCAGCCCGGCGCAGCCCAGCATGGAAAGCCAGCTGGTGCCGCCGCAGGGCTTTGCCTTCGAGGCCATTGATTTCTCTGGCGTGCGGGGCAAGGGCTTGCTCACGCTGGCGCTGTTGCCGCTGCGCCTGCTGCGCGCCTTTTGGCAGGCGCTGCAGGTGGTGCGCCGGGTCAAGCCTGACGTGGTGGTGGGGTTGGGCGGCTTCATCAGCTTTCCAGGCGGCATGATGGGCGTGCTGTGTGGCAAGCCACTGGTCCTGCATGAGCAAAACTCGGTGGCGGGCCTGGCCAACAAGGTGCTGGCCGGCGTGGCCGATGCCGTCTTCACCGCCTTCCCCAAAGTGCTGGCCAAGGGGGTCTGGGTGGGTAATCCGCTGCGCAGTGCTTTTCTGGGTGTCGCCGAGCCGGCTCAGCGCTTTGCCGGGCGCAGTGGGCCGCTGCGGGTGCTGGTGCTGGGCGGCAGCCTGGGCGCGCGCGCCCTCAATGACATCGTGCCCCAGGCCCTCGCCCTGTTGCCGCCGGAGCAGCAGCCGCAGGTCACGCACCAGAGCGGCCAGCGCCAGATCGACGCGTTGCGGGCCAATTACGCGGCCGTTGGCGTGCAGGCCGAGCTCACGCCCTTCATTGACGACACGGCGCAGGCCTTTGCCCAGGCTGACTTGGTGATCTGCCGCGCAGGCGCCAGCACCGTGACCGAACTGGCCGCCGTTGGCGCGGCAGCGGTGTTTGTGCCGTTTCCGTCGGCTGTGGACGACCACCAGACCCATAACGCCCGTTTTCTGGTCAGCCAAGGGGCGGGCTGGCTGCTGCCGCAGCCGGCGCTGACGCCGCAGCGCCTGGCCGCGATGCTGGCCACTTTGACCCGCGCCGAGCTGCTGGATGCCGCCACGCGCGCCCGCGCCCTGGCCAAAACCGAAGCCACCACCGCGTTGGTGGCCGCCTGCGAGGAGTTGACCCGATGAAGCACGCCGTGCGCCACATCCACTTTGTCGGCATTGGCGGCGCTGGCATGTCCGGCATTGCCGAGGTGCTGCTGAACCTGGGCTACCAGATCTCGGGCTCGGACCTGGCCGACAGCGCCACCCTGCGCCGGCTGGCCGGCCTGGGGATCCAGACCCGGCTTGGCCATCTGGCCAGCCATGTGGCCGGCGCGGATGCGGTGGTCACGTCCACCGCCGTGCAGGCTGACAACCCAGAGGTACTGGCCGCGCGTGAACGGCGCATCCCGGTGGTGCCGCGGGCCCTGATGCTGGCCGAGCTGATGCGCCTGAAGCAGGGCATTGCCATTGCTGGCACCCACGGCAAAACCACCACCACCAGCCTGGTGGCCAGCGTGCTCGCCGAGGCCGGCCTGGACCCGACCTTTGTCATCGGTGGCCGGCTCAACAGTGCCGGCGCCAATGCCCGCCTGGGCCAGGGTGATTACATCGTGGTCGAGGCCGATGAATCTGACGCCTCTTTTCTGAACCTGCTGCCGGTGATGGCGGTGGTGACCAACATCGACGCCGATCACATGGAGACCTATGGCCATGACTTTGGCCGGCTCAAACAGGCGTTTGTCGACTTTTTGCACCGCATGCCGTTTTACGGCACGGCGATCCTGTGCACCGATGACGCCGCCATCCGCGCCATCGTGCCCCAGGTCACCTGCCCGGTCACCAGCTACGGCTTTGAGGAGGGCGCCCAGGTGCGGGCGGTCGAGGTGCGTGCCGTGGACGGCCAAATGCAGTTCACGGTGCAGCGCCGCAATGGCGTGGTGCTGCCTGATCTGCCGGTGGTGCTGAACCTGCCCGGCCGGCACAACGTGCTCAATGCGCTGGCGGCGATCGCGGTGGCGGTCGAACTCAATGTGCCGGATGCGGCTGTGCAGCAGGCGCTGGCCGGCTTCAAGGGCGTGGGCCGCCGCTTCCAGCGTTATGGCGAGGTGGCAGCCACCACGGGCGGCAGCTTCACTCTGGTGGACGACTATGGCCACCACCCGGTTGAGATGGCGGCCACGCTGGCGGCAGCGCGTGGCGCCTTTCCGGGTCGACGCCTTTTGCTGGCATTCCAGCCGCACCGCTTTACCCGCACGCGCGATTGTTTTGAAGATTTCGTGCGGGTGATCGGCCAAGCCGACGCGGTGCTGCTGACGGAGGTCTATGCCGCCGGCGAGGCGCCGATCGTCGCGGCCGACGGCCGCAGCCTGGCACGGGCGCTGCGGGTGGCGGGTCGGCTGGAGCCGCAGTTTGTGGACAACATTGCTGCGCTGCCACAAGCCATTGCCGACCACGCCCGAGCCGGTGACGTGGTCCTGTGCATGGGCGCAGGCTCCATCGGCGCCGTGCCAGCCCGGGTGCTGGAGTTGCTATCAGTTAAAGAGCACAAAACCCAGGAGGGACAAGGGTCGTGAGCCAATTTGATGCAGGAAAAGTAGCGATTCTGATGGGCGGCACCTCGGCCGAGCGCGAGGTCTCGCTGATGTCGGGCCAGGGCGTGTTGCACGCCCTGCGTTCGATCGGGGTCGACGCCCACGCCTTTGACCCGGCTGAACGTGATCTGGCCGAATTGCGGCGCGACGGCTTTGCGCGCTGCTTTATTGCGCTGCACGGCCGCTATGGCGAAGACGGCACGGTGCAGGGTGCGCTGGAACTGCTGGGCCTGCCCTACACCGGCTCCGGCGTGATGGCGTCGAGCATCGCCATGGACAAGGTCATGACCAAGCGGCTTTGGCAGGCGCAGGGCCTGCCGACACCGGCGCATGTGGTGCTGCCAGGGGATGCTTTGCCGGCCGGCGAACTGGCGGCCGTCTGCCAGCAGCTGGGCCTGCCGCTGATCGTCAAGCCGCCACATGAGGGTTCGTCGATCGGTGTCAGCAAGGTGACGCAGGCGGACCAGTTGGCGCCGGCAGTTCAACTGGCCGCCCGCTATGACGCCGAGGTGCTGTGCGAGGCCTTCATTGAGGGCGAAGAGGTGACCTGCCCGGTGCTGGGCAGCGGGGCGCAGGCGCGCACGCTGCCGGTGGTGCGCATCCAGGCGCCGCAGGGGGCCTACGACTACCAGAACAAATACTTCACCGATGTGGTGAAGTACCACTGCCCGAGTGGTCTGCCCGCGGCTGAAGAAGCCGAGATCTCCCGCATCGTGTTGGCGGCATACCGCGCACTGGGCTGTCGCGGTTGGGGCCGCGCCGATTTGATGATCCGGGCCAGCGACCGCCAGCCCTTTTTGTTGGAGATGAACACCTCGCCGGGCATGACCAGCCATTCGCTGGTGCCGATGTCGGCGCGTGCCGCAGGCATCGACTACCCGGCGCTGTGCCTGGCGGTGCTGGCGCAAGCCACCCTGGACTACCCGCGGCCACCGGTCGCGGTCGGGACGCTGCCATGATCAAGCCCCTGCCTGTCGACATCCGGTTGATGCAACTCACGACGCAAGTCTTGTGGGGCGTGCTGGCCCTGCTGGCGCTGGCGGGCACGGCCATCTTTGTGTCGCGGCATGCGGCCTTTGCGATTCGTGGCATTGCCGTCAGCGGTGATGTCAGCCACAACAATGCCCTGACGCTGCGGGCCAATGTGGCGCCGCATCTGCACGGCACCTTTTTCACGCTGGACCTGGGCCGCGCGCGCGCCACCTTTGAGGCCGTGCCCTGGGTGCGCCAGGCGGTGGTGCGGCGCGAGTTCCCGAACCGCTTGCGGGTGCAGTTGCAGGAGCACCGCGCCGTCGCCTTTTGGGGACCAGACGGGGAGTCCCGCCTGGTCAACAGCTTTGGCGAGGTGTTTGAGGCCAACGTCGGTGAGGTGGAGCACGACGGCCTGCCCCGGCTGCAAGGGCCGGACGGCCAGTCAGCCCAGGTCTGGGACGCGTTCCAGGCCTTGCAACCCCTGTTTGAGCCGATGGATCTGACGCTGGAACAGCTCGAGCTGAACGGCCGGGGCAGCTGGCGCGCCCGGCTGGACACCGGAGCCGTGATGGAGCTGGGCGCGGGCAGTTTGCCCGAGGTGCAGGCCCGCACCCAGGTGTTTTTGAAAACCCTGACCCAGGTCAGCGCGCGTTACGGGCGCAAACCCGAGGCGCTGGAGACGGCGGACTTGCGCCATCAGGACGGCTATGCCCTGCGCATGCGTGGTGTGACCACGCTGGCGCAGGTTGGACCGAAAAAGTAGTGGCAACCTCAACAACAGGTGACGGCATATGGCAAAAGAATACAAAGATCTGGTCGTAGGCCTTGACATTGGCACTGCCAAAGTCATGGCGGTGGTGGCCGAAGTGCTGCCCAACGGCGAGCTCAAGCTCGCCGGCCTGGGCATCGCCGCCAGCAACGGCCTCAAGCGCGGTGTGGTGGTCAACATCGACGCCACGGTGCAAAGCATCCAGCAGGCGCTGAAAGAGGCTGAGCTGATGGCCGACTGCAAGATCACCCGGGTCTACACCGGCATCACCGGCAGCCACATCCGCGGCATGAACTCCAGCGGCATGGTGGCCATCAAGGACCGAGAAGTGACGGCCAGGGTTAGTCGGTTTTTGAAAACCCTCACGCAAGTGACATCACGGTA
>CAJAXU010000351.1 GCA_903948045.1 uncultured beta proteobacterium
AGGCCGGCCAGCTCGGTCAGCCAGGCCAGCCCGAGCGTGACCAGCAGCAGGTTGAGCACAAACAGCTCCTCGCTCTGGCGCCGCGCCACCAGCGTCAACCACCAGCGCATCAGGCGCTGCCCGCCCACCAGCAGCAGCGTGATCAAGAGCACCGCCTTGACGCCGGCCAGCAGCAGCGTGGCGGCCAGCTGCTCGCCCGGCGCGCTCAGGGCCGGGATCAGCACCAGCAGCGGCACCACCGCCAGATCCTGGAACAGCAGCACGCCCATCACGCGCTTGCCGTGCTCCGACTCCAGCTCCAGCCGCTCGGTCATCAGCTTGACGATGATGGCGGTACTGCTCATGGCCAGTGCGCCCGACAGCGCCAGCGCGGTTTGCCAGCCCATGCCCCACAGCCCCGGCAGCAGCCAGGCCAGGCTAAGCAGCATGCCGGTGGCTGCCAGCATGGTCAGCAGCACCTGGAGCAGGCCCAGCCCGAACACATGGCGGCGCATGGCGCGCAGCTTGGGCAGGTTGAACTCCAGCCCGATCACAAACATCAGAAACACCACGCCAAACTCGCCCAGGTAGCGCACCCCGTCCGAATTTTTGGCCAGTGCCAGCGCATTGGGCCCGATCAGCACCCCGACCACCAAGTAACCCAGCATCGGCGGCAGCTTGAGCGAGCGGCAGACCACCACCCCCAGCACGGCGGCCAGCAGGTACAACAGCGTGAGGGCAAGCGGGCTCATGTCTGCATACTACCAAGGTGCCATGGCGCCATGTCGCGCGGTGGCAAACCCAAACGTAAAATCAGCCAATGACCGCCCCACCCGTCGCGCCCCCTGTTTTTGAGGCTGGCCGCGCTATTTTGCTGGCCCAGGAGACCTTGGCCATTGAGGCTGCTGCGGTGTTGGCGGTGCGGCAGCGGCTCGGCCCGGCCTTTGCCCAGGCGGTGCAGCGCATGCTGCGGCTGCCAGGCCGGGTGGTGGTGATGGGCATGGGCAAAAGCGGCCACATTGGCCGCAAGATCGCCGCCACCCTGGCCTCCACGGGCACGCCGGCGCTGTTTGTGCACCCGGCCGAGGCCAGCCATGGCGACCTGGGCATGATCACGGGTGCCGACCTGGTGCTGGCCATCTCCAACAGCGGCGAATCGCAAGAGCTCACCGCCATCCTGCCGGTGCTCAAGCGCCTGGGTGTGCCGCTGGTGGCCATGACCGGCCGGGCTGATTCCACGCTGGCGCGCCATGCCGATGTGTTTTTGGACTGCGCAGTCGATAAGGAAGCCTGCCCGCTCAACCTGGCGCCCACCGCCAGCACCACGGCGCAGCTGGCACTCGGCGACGCCCTGGCGGTGGCCCTGCTCGATGCGCGTGGCTTCAAGGCTGAGGACTTTGCCCGTTCGCACCCGGGCGGCGCCCTGGGGCGCAAGCTGCTGACCCACGTCAGCGATGTGATGCGCACCGGCCCGGCCGTGCCGCGCGTCGGGCCCGACGCCAGCTTCACTGCCCTGATGCGCGAGATGAGCGCCAAGGGGCTGGGCGCCACCGCCGTGGTCGACGCCGATGACCAAGTGCTCGGTATCTTCACCGATGGCGACCTGCGCCGGCTGGTGGAACAGGGCCACGACCTGCGCACGCTGACGGCGGGTGGCGTGATGCACCCCAGCCCGGTCACCATCGCCCACGACGCGCTGGCGGTGGCTGCGGCCGAACTGATGGAATTGCGCCGCATCACCAGCGTGCTGGTGCTCGACGCCCAAGGTCGGCTGTGTGGCGCCCTCAACAGCAACGACCTGATGCGGGCCAAGGTGATCTGATGCTGCAACCCGCGTTGAACTTTGACCCGGAACTGCTGCTAAAAGCCCAAGACATCCGCGTGGTATTTTTTGATGTCGATGGTGTGCTGACCGACGGCGGCCTGCACTACACCGAGAGCGGCGAGACCAGCAAACGCTTTCACACCCTGGACGGCCACGGCCTCAAGCTCTTGCAGCGCGGCGGCATCACACCTGCTGTCATCAGCGGTCGTGACTCCCAGCCGCTGCGACTGCGCCTGCAGGCGCTCGGCGTCACGCATGTGCAATTGGGCACCGAGCACAAACGCCCGGCCGCCGAGCAAATGCTGGCCGCCTTGGGCCTGACCTGGCAGCAGGCGGCGGCCATGGGCGATGACTGGCCCGATCTGCCAGTGATGCAACGTGCTGCTTTCGCCTGCGCCCCGCCGAACGCCCACCTGGAAGTACGCGCCATCGCCCACCATGTGACGCAGACTGCCGGCGGCGCCGGCGCCGTGCGTGAACTGTGCGACCTGTTGCTGGTGGCCAGCGGCAAATACGCTGGCCTGCTGCGGGAGAGTGTGGCGTGAAGCGGCTGGCGCACCAGGTCTGGGAGCGGCTCTCGCTCTACCTGCCCACCTTGCTGATGGGCGTGCTGGCTTTGGGCACCTATTGGTTGGTGCGCAGCACACCGGCGCCGGTACAGTCCTCGCCGGCCGCACCCGTGCGCCATGAGCCTGATTACCTGATGTCCAAGTTTGCTGTCAAGACCTATGACAGCACCGGCCGGCTCAAGTCCGAGGTGCTGGGCGCGCAAGCGCGCCATTTCCCCGACACCGACGCGCTGGAGATTGACAATGTGCGCATCCGCGTCTTCGACGAAGCCGGCCGGCTGACGCTGGCCACCGCCAGCCGGGCGCTGACCAACAGCGATACCTCCGAGCTGCAGCTGTTTGGCGATGCCCGCGTGGTGCGCGAGCCTGTGGCTGTCAAGGCGGGTGTGCTGCAACCGCGGCTGGAATTTCGCGGCGAATTCCTGCATGCCTTTATGAAAACGGAGCGTGTGCTCTCGTCCCAGCCGGTGCAGCTGACGCGCGGGCAGGATCAGTTCAGCGCCGATGCCATGTCGTTTGACAATCTGGCCCAGGTGATGGAGCTGACTGGCCGGGTGCGTGGCACCCTGGTGCCGACGCCGGGCAAATAGCGCGGCGTCGTCCCGACATGGCCAAACTCGCCTTCATCACCGGCGCCGCCAGTGGTCTGGGGCAGGCCCTGGCCTGGCGCTACCACCTGGCAGGTGCTGAACTGGCCTTGGTCGGAAGGCGCCCGTCCGTGATCAAATCCTGGGCTGAGCAGCGTGGCATAAGCCCTGACTGCTATAAAATCTATAGTGCTGACGTCGCCGTCGTGGCCAGTATTGTGGCGGCGGGTGAGGCCTGCCTGCGTCAGCAGGGTGTGCCGGATGTGGTGGCGGCCTGTGCTGGCATCAGCATCGGCGTGGACACGGCAGAGCGCGCCGACCTGGACGTCATGGCCCTGACCTACGCCACCAACAATGTGGGAACCGCCGCCACCTTCATGCCCTTCATCAAGGCCATGAGGCAGCGCCGCTATGGCACCCTGGTCGGTATTGGCAGTGTGAATGGCATTCGCGGCCTTGCCGGCCACGGGGCGAGTTGCGCGAGCAAGGCGGCCTTGATCAGCTATTGCGAAAGTCTGCGCCTGGAATTGCGGGGCAGTGGCGTGCAGGTGGTGACGCTGTGCCCTGGTTACGTTGCCACACCGCTCACCCAAGGCAACCGGTTTGGGATGCCGTTCCTGTTGCAACCGCAAGATTTTGCTGAGCGGGCCTATCGTGCCATTGAGGCCGGTGCCAGTTACCGGGTGATTCCGTGGCAAATGGGCGTGGTGGCCAAGCTGTTGAGGCTGCTGCCCAACCCGGTGTTTGACCGGTTGTTTGCGGGACGCCAACGCAAGGCGCGGCAATAAAAAAGGGCCCGAGGGCCCTTTTTTTTCAAGCTGGCAAGATGCCGGCTGAGTGCTTAGTAGCTGCTGCGTCCGCCGCCACCACCACCGTAGCCGCCGCCACCGCCGCTGCGGCTTCCACCGCCGCCGCCGCCGCCGTAACCGCCGCCGCCGCCACCACCAGCGCCGCCACCGA
>CAJAXU010000352.1 GCA_903948045.1 uncultured beta proteobacterium
TGATCGTCAAGACGCGCCAGCTCAAGGGCATGGACGCGGCTTACATCCCGGGCTGGGACTGCCACGGCCTGCCGATCGAAAACGCGATTGAAAAGCTGCACGGACGCAACATCCCGCGCGATGACATGCAGGCCAAGAGCCGCGCCTTTGCCACGGAGCAGATTGACCAGCAGCGCACCGACTTCAAACGCCTGGGCGTGCTGGGAGCGTGGGACACGCCTTACCGCACCATGGATTTTGTGAACGAGGCAGCGGAAATCCGGGCCTTCAAACGTGTGGTGGAACGCGGTTTTGTCTACCGCGGCCTAAAGCCCGTGTACTGGTGTTTTGACTGCGGATCAAGCTTGGCCGAGTTCGAGATCGAATACGCCGACAAAAAATCACAAACGTTGGACGTCGCCTTTCTGAGCGCGGAGCCAGCCAAGCTGGCCGCCGCTTTTGGCCTTGCATCGCTTTCCAAAGACGCGTTCGCCGTGATCTGGACCACCACCGCGTGGACCATTCCCGCCAACCAAGCGCTGAACCTGAACCCCGAACTTATCTACGCCCTGGTCGACACCGAGCGTGGCCTGCTGGTGCTGGCCGAGAGCCTGGTGGAAAAGTGCATGGAGCGCTACCAGCTCACAGGCACCGTGGTGGCCACAGCCGAAGGCAAGAAGCTGGGTGGCCTGAACTTCAAACACCCGCTGGCCCATGTGGACGCGGGCTATGACCGCCTGAGCCCGGTCTACCTGGCCGACTACGCCACCGCCGATGACGGCACCGGTATCGTGCACTCCGCGCCCGCTTATGGCTTAGAGGATTTCAACTCCTGCGTTGCGCATGGCATGAAGTACGACGACATCCTGAACCCGGTGCAGGGCAACGGTGCTTATGCGCCTGAGCTGCCCCTGTTTGGCGGACAGCACATCTGGAAAGCCTGCCCGGTCATCATCAACACCCTGCGTGATGCCGATCGCCTGTTTGCTACCCAAGACATCGTGCACAGCTACCCGCACTGCTGGCGCCACAAGACGCCGGTGATCTACCGCGCTGCCGCCCAGTGGTTTGTGCGCATGGACGAGGGCGTTGGCGTGTTCACCGTGGACAAGGCGCCCAAGACGCTGCGCCAGACCGCCCTGGACGCGATCGACCAGACCGCTTTTTACCCAGAAAACGGCCGCGGCCGACTGCGCGACATGATTGCCAACCGGCCCGACTGGTGCATCAGCCGCCAGCGCAGCTGGGGCGTGCCGGTGCCCTTCTTCCTGCACAAGGACAGCGGCGAGCTGCACCCACGCACCCTGGACATCATGGATCTGGCGGCCAATATGGTGGAAGCCGGTGGCATCGAGGCTTGGAGCAAGGCCACGCCCGAGACCATCCTGGCCCAGGTGGGTGCGGCGGCCGATGCCGCCCACTACAGCAAGAGCACGGACATCCTGGAGGTCTGGTTTGACTCTGGCACCACCCACACCACGGTGCTCAAAACCTCGCATCCCGGCACCGGGCACGCCAGCGGGCCCGAGGCCGACCTGTACCTCGAAGGCCATGACCAGCACCGCGGCTGGTTCCACAGCTCGCTGCTGACCGCCTGCGCCATGTACGACCGGGCACCCTACCGCGGCCTGCTGACGCACGGCTTCACTGTGGACGGCCAGGGCCGCAAGATGAGCAAGAGCATGGGCAATGTGGTCGCGCCGCAAGAGGTGAGCGACAAGCTGGGGGCCGAGATCATCCGGCTTTGGTGTGCCAGTACCGATTATTCGGGCGACCTGGGCATTGACGACAAGATCCTGGCGCGGGTGGTTGACATCTACCGCCGGGTGCGCAACACGCTCAAATTCCTGCTGGCCAACGTCAGCGACTTTGACCCGGCCACCGACACCGTGCCGCCAGCGCAGATGTTGGAGATCGACCGCTACGCGCTCAGCCGCGCGGCCGCGCTGCAATCTGACATCCTGGCGCATTTTGAAGTCTATGAGTTTCACCCGGTGGTGGCCAAGTTGCAGATCTATTGCTCGGAAGACCTGGGTGCCTTCTACCTGGATGTGCTCAAAGACCGGCTCTACACCACCGCGCCCGGCTCGCTGGCCCGGCGCAGCGCACAGACCGCCTTGTGGCAGATCACCCAGGCCATGCTGCACTGGATGGCGCCGTTCCTGAGCTTCACCGCCGAAGAAGCCTGGGCAGTGCTGGGCGCCGCCGGCAAGACGCCGGCCGCCAGCCGCGACTCGATCTTCATGGACACCTACACCGCGCTGGATGCCGCCGACCCGGCGTTGCTGGCCAAGTGGAGCCGCCTGCGCGAGCTGCGCGAGGCGGTGAACAAGGAGATCGAAGCCTTGCGCGCTGCGGGCCAGGTGGGCTCGTCGCTGCAGGCCCAGGTGACACTGACGGCGCCACCGGCCGACCTGGACATCCTGGCCAGCCTGGGGCCGGACCTGAAATTTGTGTTCATCACATCCGCTATTGAACTAGTAGCGGGAGATGACCTAGCCATAAGGGTTGGCACCGCTTCCGGCACCAAATGTGAACGCTGCTGGCATTACCAGGACGACATCGGCGTGGCACCTGAGCACCCGACCCTGTGCGGCCGCTGCAGCAGCAACCTGTCGGGCGCCGGTGAAACCCGGCGCTTTGCCTGATGGCCCGCGCTGGCAAACCGGCAGCAAGCGCCCGCGCCGCCGGGCCCAACAAGGCTGCTGCGCCTGGCATGCTGCGCTGGCTGGCCTTGGCCACCGTGATCCTGCTGGCGGATCAATTTTGCAAAGTACTGGTGGTGGGCTACTACAACCTGGGCGACAGCACAGTTGTCAGCAGCTTCTTCAACCTGGTGCGGGTCCACAACAGCGGTGCCGCATTCTCCTTTTTGGCGAGTGCTTCAGGTTGGCAGCGCTGGTTTTTTACTGCCATCGGGCTGCTGGCAGCAGGCTTGATTGTCTGGATGTTGCGGTCGCATGCCGGACAAAAATTGTTTTCCTTTGCCCTGGCCTGCATCCTGGGCGGGGCCGTTGGTAATGTGATCGACCGGATTCTGTATGGCTACGTGGTGGATTTTCTGGACTTTCATTGGTCCTGGCTCAGCCCGGTGTTTGCTGGCGGCCATTTCCCGGCCTTCAACATTGCCGACGCCGCCATCACGGTCGGCGCGACCTGCCTGATCCTCGACGAGCTGCTGCGCGTGCGCCGCACACGCTAGGCAGCCCAGCCCGTCACCTGCAAGAACACCCTTGACCCACCTGCTCAACCTGTTGGCCGCCATTGCCCTGCTGGTGTGGGGCACACAGCTGGTGCGCACCGGCATTTTGCGGGTGCTGGGGGCCAATCTGCGCAATATTCTGGCGCGCAGCGTGGCCAATCG
This sequence comes from uncultured beta proteobacterium, assembly GCA_903948045.1. Classification (GTDB taxonomy): domain Bacteria; phylum Pseudomonadota; class Gammaproteobacteria; order Burkholderiales; family Burkholderiaceae_C; genus Rhodoferax. Next base: position 3,344 of record CAJAXU010000352.1, read on the forward strand.
GCTCACAGCGGCGGCCTCCGGGATTGGCGTCACCGCCCTGTTGCAGTCCAGCACCGCCACGGCGCTGATCGTGTCCTCTTTTGTGGGTCAAGGCCTGATGAGCCTGCCGGGCGCGCTGGCCGTCATGCTCGGGGCCGATATCGGCACCAGTTTGATGGCCTTGCTTTTCTCGCGCGACTTGTCCTGGCTGTCGCCGCTGTTCATTTTTGTCGGTGTGGTGCTGTTCATTGCCCGTCAGTCGACCACGGTTGGCCGGGTGGGACGCATCTTGATCGGTCTGGGCCTGATGCTGCTGGCGCTGCGGCTGGTCACCGAGTCTGCCAATGTGCTGACGCAGGCCCCTGCCATCAAGGCCTTGCTGGCATCGCTCAGCAGTGACCTGCTTCTTGAAATCATGGTCGGCGCCCTGCTGGCGGTGCTGTGCTACAGCAGTCTGGCCATCGTGCTGCTGACCGCCACCCTGGCCTCTACCTCGGTCATCCCGGTGGATGTCGCGCTGGGACTGGTGCTGGGCGCCAACCTGGGCAGCGGCGCGCTGGCGGTGCTGACCACCCTGAGCGCCAACATCGAAACGCGCCAGGTGCCACTGGGCAACCTGGTGTTCAAGGCGCTGGGGATTGTGATCGCGGCGCCCTTGGTGGACTGGTGGCTGAGCCAAGCCGGGCCCTTGTTGGGCGACAAGGCGTCGGTGGTGGTGGTGTTTCACCTGTGTTTCAACCTGCTGGTGGGTGTGCTGTTCATCGGTCTGACCCAGGTCGTGGCGGATTGGGTGGACTATTGGCTGCCCAGGCCGGGCAAAACCAAAGTGGCCGGGCGGCAGCGGCATCTGGATGCCTCGGCCTTGGGCACACCCTCGCTGGCGATTTCGTGCGCCGTCAGGGAATCCATGCACCAGGCTGATGTGGTGGAAACCATGCTGCTTGGGGTGATGCAGGTGATCCGCCAGAACGACCGCAAGCTGGCGCAGGAACTGCAAAAAATGGACGACACGGTGGATGAGTTGTACTCAGACATCAAGTACTACCTGACCAAGATCTCACGCGAGGCCCTGAGCGAGGATGAGGGCCGGCGCTGGACCGACATCATCAGCTTCACCATCAACATGGAGCAGATCGGCGACATCGTCGAACGCGTGCTGATGGACATCGAGGACAAAAAAATCAACCCGGGCCGCGAGTTTTCCGAGGCTGGCATGAGCGAAATTGCTGAGCTGCACCGTCGCCTGATCGACAACCTGCGCCTGGGCATGAGCGTGTTTCTGAACGGTACGGTGCGCGATGCGCAGCGGCTGCTGGAAGAAAAAACCCGCTTCCGCGACTTGGAGCGTGCTTATGCCGCCACCCACCTGGAGCGCTTGTCGGTCAACACCCTGCCGAGCATCGAAACCAGCTCGCTGCACCTGGACCTGATCAGCGACCTCAAACGCATCAATTCCCACATCTGCTCGATCGCCTACCCCATCCTCGACTCGGCCGGGATATTGGCGCCGAATCGCTTGCGGCCGGTCAGCGCTGCAACGCCGCCACCAGAATCAGTGCCGCCTCGGTCGTGAACTGGTTCTGCGCCAGCCGGTGCAACAGTTCGGCCCGATCCAGCAGGGCGAACTGGGCCACTTCACCA
>CAJAXU010000353.1 GCA_903948045.1 uncultured beta proteobacterium
CGCACAGCGCAAACACCAGCATCATCCATACCAAAGGTGTCTGCGCGCTCAATTGGGTCAGCAGCAGGCAGCCCAGCACCATGCCGGCCTGGCCGAATGTGATCAGGCGCTCAGCGCGGCGCAGCCGTGGCAGGATGCGCGCATTGGCAATGCTGCCCACAGTAATAAACACCAGCAGCGGCGTCATCACGTAGCCAGCCTCTTTGGGCGACAGGTGAAAACTGCCCTGCAGCAGCAGAGGCGTGTAAAACACCAGCAAAAACATGGTCATGCCCGAGCCGGCACTGAGCAGCATCAGGCGCCGGGCCACGGCGTTGTCCATCACATCGGGCGGGATCACTGGCGCCGGGGTGCGGTACTGGTGGCGCAAAAAGGCCCAAGTCAGCAGCGTGGTAGCCGCCCACAGCCCGGCCGACAGCGCGTTGATCAGGCCATGGGCCTGGCTTTGCTCAGCACTGAACAGCAGGCTGCACACCGCCGCGGTCAGCAGGGCGGCGCCCCAGCCGTCCAGGCGGCGGTCGCCATCGCCCTGGCGCACAGGCGGCAGATAGGCCCAGACCATCGCAAAGGCCGCCAGCGCAATCGGCAGGTTGGCGTGGAACACATAGCGCCAGCTGGCGTGCTCGGACACCCAGCCGCCAAACGATGGCCCCAATGCCATGGCCAGCCCATAAGCGGCCGACATGTACACCTGCCAGCGCAGGCGCTCGGCGCTCTCGGGAAACAGGTCAGCCACGCTGGCCGAGGCCACGCCCAGAAAAATGCCGCCGGCCAGGCCCTGCACACCGCGCGCCAAAATCAGCTGGACCATGCTCTGTGACAGTCCGCAGGCCAGTGAGGCCAGCGCAAACAGGGCCACCGCCACCAGCAAAAACGGCTTGCGGCCGTACAGGTCGCCCAGGCGGCCGGCCAGCGGAATCATCACCGTGTTGCCCACCAGGTAGGACGAGGCTGCCCAGGGGTACAGGTCGTAGCCCTGCAGGTCGGCCACGATGCGCGGCATGGCGGTGCCGACCACCGAGGTGTTGAGCGCGGTCAGCATGAAGGCCAAGCAGATGCCCATCATGGCCGCCAGGTTCATGGCAAAGCTTCTGGGCGCCACGGCTGGCGCGGGAGCGGGGTTCACAGGCGCTGACATGCCTGCGCCACCACGGCCTGCAGTTGTTCGGCCGACACCCGATCGGGCGCAATCTCGGCCAGCGGTACCAGCACAAAGGCGCGCTGCCCCATACGTGGGTGCGGAATGGTCAGCGCGGCGCTCTGCACCTGGGCATCACCGTACAGCAGAATATCGAGGTCGAGCGTGCGCGGGGCATTGCGGTAGGGGCGCTCGCGCCCGGCCTGTTGCTCCAGGCCGTGCAACTGCGCCAGTAAAGCTGGGGCGCTGAGCGACGTCCTGACCTCCACCACCGCGTTGATGTAGTCGGGGCCTGATGAGTCGACAGGGGCGGTGCGGTACAACGACGAACAGGCCCCCAGCGCGCAACCGGGCAGTGCAGCGATGGCAGACATCGCCCAACGGACAGTGGCCGGTGCCTCACCCAGGTTGGCACCCAGTGCCAAGTAGGCCGTAACCGCCGCGCGAGCCACAGGCTCAGTCGCCAGCCGGGCCCTGGCCGCCCTCAGGCGCACCTGCGTCACCGCCCTCGCGGCGCGTGCTGGCGCGACGTCGACGGCGGCGTTTGGGTGCGGCTGGCCCGCCTTCGGGCTGGGACGCATCAGCGGCGCCCTCGGCTGTGCCAAAGGTTTCGGATGACGCTGCATCAGCCGCACTGGGCGCCAACCGGTTGTCTGGCGTGGCGGCCCGGGGCACTTTGTGGACTCTGGGTGCACGGGGCCGCTGCAACTGCTCCTCGCGCACCTGGTCCACCATGTCCTGGCGCAGGGTGTCGTCGGCCATGCTGAACTCTTGCCACCAGTCGGCCAGCAGCTC
>CAJAXU010000354.1 GCA_903948045.1 uncultured beta proteobacterium
CTGATGGCCAACCCCGACCTAATCTTGCTGGACGAACCCAGCTTGGGCCTGAGTCCCAAACTGACCAAGGAAATCTTCGAGATCGTGGTCCGCATCAACCGCGAGCGCGGCACCACCATCCTGCTGGTGGAGCAAAACGCCAACATGGCGCTCAACGCCTCTGACTACGGCTACGTGCTCGAAAACGGCCGCATCGTGATGGAAGACACCTGCGCCCGCCTGCGCGAGAAAGACGACATCAAGGAGTTCTACCTCGGGCTCAAGGAAGACGGCGTGCGCGGCGAGCGCCGCTGGAAGAAGAAGAAAACATGGCGATGAACATCAGCACAGCGTCGGGCCTGTGGGACACCCGCCACATCCAGCCCTGCCCTGACATCGTGATGGCGGGCGACACCATCCCGGCCATCTTCTGGAACGCGGTCAAACAGCGCGGGCCCCGGGTGTGGATGCGGCAAAAACACCTGGGCCTATGGCGCAGCTGGACCTGGGACCAGACTGCCACCGCCGTGCAGGAGATTGCCGGTGGCTTGATAAGCCTGGGCTTTGCGCCGGGCGAATGCGCCTCCATTCTGGCCAATACCGTGGTGGAGTGGGTCTGGGCCGACCTGGCGGTGCTGTCTGCAGGCGGGGTCTCCAACGGCATCTACCCCACCGACGCGGCCTCGCAGGTGCATTACCTGTGCGACGACTCGCGCACCAGCGTGCTGTTTGTCGAAGACGACGAGCAGCTCGACAAGGCCTTGGAGGTGCGGGCGCAACTGCCGGGACTGCGCAAGATCGTGGTATTCAACATGGAAGGCCTGCGCGGGCTGGACGACGCCGGCGTGATTGGGCTGGACGATTTGCGCGCACTCGGGCGCACCTACCTGGCGCAACACCCGGGCGAACTGCAACAACGGGTGGATGCCTGCCGGCCCGAAGACCTGGCAATTTTGGTCTACACCTCAGGCACCACCGGCAAACCCAAAGGCGCCATGCACCTGCACCGCGGCCTGGTGTACACGGTGCGCGGCTACAACACGCTGGTGGCGCAGGACGAACGCGACGAGCGCATGTGCTTTTTGCCGCTGTGCCACATAGCTGAGCGCATGGGCGGCGAGTATTTTTCGCTCTACACCGGCTCCATCCTCAACTTTGTTGAAAACCCCGAAACCATCCCTGAAAACGTGCGTGAGATCGCGCCCACCGTGTTCACCGCGGTGCCGCGGGTCTGGGAAAAGTTTTACTCGGGCGTGATGATCTCGCTGAAAGAGGCCGGCCTGGTGCAGCAGGCCGCCTACGCCTGGGCGATTGGCGTTGGGACCACGATTGCCGAGCGCGTGCTGGCCGGCCAGGCCGTCAGCGGCTGGCTCAAGCTCCAATTCCAGCTGGCCCGCTGGCTGGCACTGAACAATGTGCGCAAGCTCATCGGCATCCACCGTGCCCGCTTTCTGGTGACTGGCGCCGCGCCCATTTCGCCCGACCTGGTGCGCTGGTACTTGGCGCTGGGCGTGCCCATGCTGGAAGTGTGGGGCATGACTGAAACCTGTGGCGCCAGCACGGGCGTGCCGGCCGACCGCATCAAACCCGGCTCGATCGGCCCGGCCGCAGGCTTCAACGAGGTGCGGCTGGACCCGGCCACCGGCGAAATTTTGGTGCGCGGCCACAACGTGTTTGCCGGCTACCTGAACCTGCCCGAAAAAACCGCAGAGACCATCGACGCCGAGGGCTGGCTGCACACCGGCGACGTGGGTGTGGTGGATGCCGATGGTTACTTTCGCATCACCGACCGCATGAAGGACATCATCATCACGGCCGGCGGCAAAAACGTGACCCCCAGCGAGTTAGAGAACGACCTGAAGTTCTCCCCCTACATCACCGATGCGGTGGTGATCGGCGACAAGCGGCCATATTTGACCGTGATCATCATGATCGACCAGGAAAACGTGGAAAAATTCGCGCAGGACCGCGATGTGCCGTTCAGCAACTACAGCAGCCTGACACGCTCGCCCGAGGTGCAGGCCCTGATTCAGGAAGAGATCGAACGGGTGAACAAAAAATTCGCCCGGGTCGAGCAGATCAAGAAGTTCTTCCTGCTGGAAAACCAGCTGACCGCGGAAGACGAGGAGCTGACCCCCACCATGAAGCTCAAGCGCAAGCTGGTTGAAGCCAAATATGCGGCCCAGATCGAGGCCATGTACCGTTGATTTTTTAAGGAGACCGATGATGAAACTGATGATTAAAACTACCCTGGTGCTGGCTACGCTGGCCCTGGCCGCCAGCCCAGCCCTGGCTCAAAAAAAACCGGTGCCACTGCAAGGCGTGTCGGCCAACGAAATCACCCTGGGCTCCATCCAGGACCTGTCCGGCCCGCTGGCCGGCTTTGGCAAGCAGGCGCGCCTGGGCATGATGCTGGCGGTGGATGAGCTCAACGAGCAGGGCGGCATCAACGGTCGCAAGGTGAAACTGATCGTTGAAGACTCCGGCTACGACCCCAAGAAAGCCTTTCTCGCCGCCCAGAAACTGGTGAACCAGGACAAGATTTTCATGATGATGGGCCACATCGGTACCGCCCAGAACATGGCAGCCATGCCAGTGCAGTTTGAGAAGAACGTGGTCAACTTCTTCCCGATCACCGCCGCGCGCGAAATGTATGACCCGTTTGACCGGCTCAAATACTCGTTTGCTGCGACCTACTACGACCAGATGAAGTACGCGGTTCCCAATCTAGCCAAGGAAAAGGGCGCCAAGAAGATCTGCACCATCTACCAGGATGATGAATTCGGCGTCGAGGTGATGAAGGGGGCGGAAGACGGGCTCAAGGCCAACGGCATGAGCCTAGCCGAGAAAACCACCTACAAGCGGGGCGCCACCGACTTCTCGTCGCAAGTGGCCAAGCTGCAAGCGAGCGCCTGCGACATGGTGGTGCTGGGCACCATCATCCGCGAGACCATCGGCACCATCGGCACCGCCCGCAAGATGGGTTACAACCCCACCTTCATTGGCTCCAGCGCCGCCTACACCGACCTGATCCACAAGCTCGGCGGCAAGGCCATGGACGGCATGTATGCGACCATGACCGTGCAAAACCCGTATACCGAAGGCCAGACCCCACAGCTGCAGTTCTGGGCCAATAAGTACAAGACCAAGTTCAACGAAGACCCCACGGTGTTCTCGGTCTACGGCTACCTGATCATCAACACCTTTGCCAATGCCGCCACCAAAGCCGGCAAGAACCTGAGCACCGACAGCTTCATCAAGGTCATGGACACCCTGACCCTGCCAACCGACATCTTCGGCAGCGCACCGGCCAGCTTCTCGCCGACCAAGCGGCTGGGCAGCAACGCCTCGCGCCTGTCGCAGATCCAAGACGGCAAGTGGAAGGCTATTTCCGAGTACTTTGGTGACCCGGAAGTCGCTGCAAAGCCGGCTGCAAAACCTGCTTCGCCCGCCGCAAAGCCTGCAGCCAAGGCTGAACCTGCCAAGAAGTAAGACAAGCAGGGCGGTGTGTGCACCGCCTGTCTCAAAAGCCACCTTCGGGTGGCTTTTTTTGCGCCACGATGACGCATGGCGCCAACCAGCCGATTGGGGACACTTTGAAGCGCAACATCGCCAAATGGCCACCGCGTGGAGAATCTGCCAAGCTTTCCACCTCGGGTTCGCTGGGATCACGCCGTTCACGGTAACGGAAAGCCATTTTTTCGTAGGAGCAGCGCCGTGCAGGCCACATTTTCTCAACGTCTTTCAAGCCTTTCAGAGGGGGATATTTCGGCCATCATCCAGATGGCTTGGGAAGATCGGACGGCCTTTGAGACCATTCAGGAGCGCATGGGGTGGTCAGAAGCGGATGTCATTCGCCTCATGCGGCACCAGCTCCATCCCAACTCCTATCGCTTGTGGCGCAAACGCGTGAAAGGGCGGACTACCAAGCATCGGGCCCTGAGAAATCCGGAAATGAAATTCGAAGACCGCTGTGTGGCAGATCATCGTCGGGCAAATCGTTGATGCAACTCGCAGAGGTCATGCTGCCTGCACATTTGACAGCGCTCGCCGTTGTAAACCTTTTTGAATATCAGCAATTCGCAGCTACCATGGCGGCCGCGCCCACCATCGGTCGCCAACGGAGAAAACCATGTTCAGTCACGTGATGCTGGGGGTCAATGACCTTGAAGTCTCAAAGAAGTTTTACGACGCGCTCTTGGGCACCCTCGGGCTCGGCCCAGGGTTCGCCAACAAGAACCGTTACTTTTACCGCAGCCCGAGCGGCACCTTTGCCATCACCACGCCCATCAATGGCGACCCTGCCTCGCACGGCAATGGCAGCACCATTGGCTTTGCGGTGCAGAGCGCTGAACAGGGTGACGCTTTCCATGCCGCCGGTGTCGCCAACGGCGGCACCACCTGCGAAGACCCACCGGGTTTTCGCGAGGGCCCGACCGGCAAGATTTACCTGGCCTACCTGCGTGACCCCGACGGCAACAAGCTCTGCGCGCTGTACCGGCCAGCCAAATAGGTCACAGCCAGATCGGGTTCACACGCTCAGGTAGTCGGCCCACAGGTCTTGCCGGGCCTCGAGTTCGGGCGAACTGCCGGCCCACACCACGCGGCCCTTTTCGAGGATCACGTGGCGGTCGGCCAGGCCGATCAGACGGCGGATGTACTTGTCGATCACGATGATGGTCAGGCCGGTTTCGCGCAGGCGCTTCAGGCAGGTCCAGATTTCCTCGCGCACCAAAGGCGCCAGCCCCTCGGTGGCTTCGTCCAAAATCAGTAGGTGGGGGTTGGTCATCAGCGCCCGGCCGATCGCCAGCATTTGCTGCTCACCGCCCGACAACTGGCCGCCGCCGTTGTGACGCCGCTCCTTCAGGCGCGGGAACTGCGTGTAAACGCCGTCCAGCGTCCAGGGGTCGCCGCGGCCGTTTCGCCGTGCCGCAAAAGCCAGCAGGTTTTCTTCCACCGACAGGTTGGTGAAAATCTGGCGCCCTTCCGGCACCACCGCCATGCCCCGGCGAGCGATCTGGTCGGCCGGCAGCCCGGTGATGCTTTGACCAAGAAAACGGATCTCACCGCTGTAGGCACGGTTCAGGCCGAGCAGGTGGCGCACGCTGGTGGTCTTGCCCATGCCATTTCTCCCCAACAGCGTGAGCACCTGGCCCTCATGCACCTCCAGATCGATGCCGAACAAGACCTGGCTCGGGCCATAGCCGCCGGTGAGGCTTTCGACCTGCAAAACGGGCGCGCTCATGGCATTGTCCTCATACCGCTTCCTCTTCGCCCAGGTAGGCGACACGCACTTCTTGGTTGTCTCGAATCTCCTGCACACTGCCGGTGGCAATGATCGCGCCCTGCACCAGCACCGAAATGCGATCAGCCAGAGAAAAGACCGCATCCATATCGTGCTCCACCAACAACACGGTCAGGGCCGGCGTCAACGAACGGATCAACGCCACCATCTCGTGCGCCTCGTCGTGCCCCATTCCGGCCATCGGCTCGTCCATCAGCAGCATGCGTGGTTCGCAGGCCAAGGCCAACCCCAGGTCAAGCCGCCGGCGCATGCCGTGCGACAGGGTCCTGGCGGGCGCGTCTAGGTTGAGGCTCAGGCCCACGCGACTGGCCACCGCTGCGGCCTGATCCCGCGCCCGGCGGTCCGCCCGCGCCGAGGCGAACAGGCCGGCATCGCGATGGAGCCGCCGCTGCACGCTGACCTGCAGGTTTTCCAGCACGCTCAAGCCGCTGAAAATGCTGGTGATCTGGAACGAGCGCACCAGACCAGCCCGGACCCGCTCCTGCTGTGACAGGCCCTGCAAGGGCTGGCCAAAAAAATCGATGGTGCCGGCATCCGCCGGCAGCAGACCTGATAGCAGCGAGATCAAGGTGGTTTTGCCTGCCCCATTGGGGCCGATCACCGCATGCACCTGACCCAGTGCGAGCTCCAGATTGACGTCGCGCGTGGCAACAAGACCACCAAAGCGCTTGGAAAGACCTTGGACAAACAGCGGCCTGGTCATGCACGTTCTCCCTTGATGGCACGCCGCAGCGACTGGTGCAGACCGCTCAGGCCGTCAGGCGCAAAGAAAACCACCACCAGCAGCACCATGCCGACATAAATGTGCCAGTAATCGAAATGGCTGGACAACAGCTCCTCCAGCAGCAGCAGCGCCGCAGCGCCCAAAATACCGCCCTGCAAGCGGCCCATGCCGCCTAGGGCCACCATGATCATGAGCGCACCCGACTGCGACCAATGCAGCATTTTGGGGCTGACAAACTGGTTGTGTACCGCCAGCAAGGAGCCCGCCAGACCGGCCATGATGCCGGCCACGGCGAAAGCCAGCAGGCGGTACCGGCGCGTCGAATAACCGACTGCGGCCATGCGCACCTCGTTATCGCGGATGGCGGCCAACGCCAGCCCGAAGCGCGAACCCACCAGCCGCGCCAGCATCAGGTGCATCACCACCAGCCACAACAGCACCACGAAATAAAACACCAGCTCGCGGCTGATGTCCAGCCCCAGCCCCAGGCCCGGACGCAGCGGCAACCGCAAGCCGTCATCACCGCCATACTGGCGCAGCCCGACGAACAGGTAATAGAACAGCTGCCCCATGGCCAGTGTGATCATGATGAAGTAGGCGCCCCGCGTGCGCGTGGCAACAAAGCCGACCGCCACCGCCGCCAGCCCGCCAACCAGACCCGCCAACAGCCAGACCAGCCACACCGTGCTGACCCCATGGGTCACGGCGATGCCGGCGGTGTAGGCGCCCAGCCCAAAAAAGGCGGCATGCCCGAAGCTGACCATGCCACCGTAGCCGAGGATCAGGTTCAGGCTGGAGGCCGCGATGGCGAAGATCATGACGCGGATCACGACCCCGGTGTAAAAGTCAAAGCCGCCAGCCAGGGCCACCCAGGGGAAGGCGATCAGTGCGGCCAGGCCCAGCGCCCACGGCCAGCCACGTTGCAAGAAATGCGTATTCATCAGGACCTCAGGTTCGCGCCGGGAACAGGCCGCTTGGTCGCCAGAACAACACCAATACCATGACCAGATAGATCATCATCGAGCCCAATGCGGCACCCAGCGAGGTGGCCACCGCCGGTGACAACAGGCTGCCCAGCAGCGCGGGCAAAGCGGTGCGGCCCAGCGTGTCCACCACGCCCACGATCAGCGCGCCGGCA
>CAJAXU010000355.1 GCA_903948045.1 uncultured beta proteobacterium
ATCTCCCGACACAAAACATCGTCTGGGTCACGCCCGAGGGCGGTGGCGGGCCAAATTACGCCGGCATGTGAGGCGGCGGCGTCGCGCGGCGCCGGCGATGTACCCGAGAAAACCCCGATAGTCCGGGGCTGCTTGGGCCGCCACAATGGGGTAAGTCTGACAAATGCTCAGGCCATCAACCTGGAGAAACTCATGAACATGAACAAGCAAACCCTGTCCCGGCTCGCCTTGGGCCTTGGTCTGGCGCTGGGCCTGATGGCTGGCGCTGCCGCCCAGACTACGATGAAAATCAGCATCTCGACCGCTAAAAACTCGCACCAGGGCGTCGGTATCGACGTGTTTGCGCAGGAAGTCGAAAAGCGCACCGGCGGCCGCTACAAGGTGCAGACTTTTTATGACGGTTCGCTGGGTGGTGAACGCGAGTCGATCGAGGCAGTCCAACTCGGCACCCAGGAATTGACGATGACTTCGACCGGGCCGGTACCCAATTTTGTGCCTGAAACCAAGATCATCGACGTGCCATTTTTGTTCCGTGACAAAGCCCATGCGCGCGCGGTGCTGGACGGGCCGTTTGGTCAAGACATGCTGACCAAGTTTGACAGCAAGGGCTTCAAGGCGCTGGCCTGGGCAGAAAACGGCTTCCGACACATGACCAACAGCAAGCGCGACGTGAAGGCGCCTGAGGACCTGAAGGGCCTGAAAATGCGCACCATGGAAAACCCGGTGCACATTGCCGCCTACAAAGGTCTGGGCATTGTGACCACGCCCATGGCGTTCCCGGAAGTGTTCACCGCCCTGCAGCAGGGCACCGTGGATGGCCAGGAAAACCCGCTGTCGGTGATCATGGCGTCCAAGTTTGACCAGGTTCAAAAGCACCTGTCACTCACCGGCCATGTGTATTCGCCCTGCCTCATCCTGATGAACAAGGCCTCCTTTGAGAAACTCAGTGCTGCCGACAAGAGTGCCTTCATCGAAGCGGCCAAGGAAGCCGCCAAGGCCAACCGGGCCCGGGTCGATACCGACGACGCCAAGGGCGTAACCGAACTGCGCGCCAAGGGCATGACGGTGATCGACAACGTCGACAAGGCCAAGTTTGTGGCCGCGCTGGCACCGGTCAACGCCGAGTTCGAGAAGCAGTTTGGCAAGGCCAATCTGGACGCGATCCGTAACGCCAAGTAAGCCGGTCAAGGCGCCTTGAAAGCCCTTTTCCTGTCGCTGGAGCGCCGCACCACCGGGCTGGCCATGGTCATCGCCTGTGCCATGCTAGTGGTGGCGTCCAGCCTGGGCATGTTCCAGATCATCACGCGCTTCGTGCTGGAGCAGCCGGCCGAGTGGTCAGAGATCCTGATCCGCTTCAGCCTGATCTGGATGGTGTTCATGGGCATTGCCGCCGCCTTCCGTCAAGGCGCCATGGTCAGCGTGGATGTGCTGTACCGCTGGAGCCCGCCACGCATCCGGCGCGTGCTGGACTGGGTGGTGTGCAGCGCGGCGCTGCTGCTGGTGGCCATCATCATCTGGTGGGGCTGGGCCTATGCCTTGCGCGGCCAGGCCCAGTCGATGGCTGGGCTGGAGAACGTCTCGATGTTTTGGGCCTACCTGGCCATGCCAGTCGGCGGCGTCTTTAGCGTGCTTGGCATTCTGGCCAACTTGATGGACCCGCAACGCCAGGAACTGGAGACCGCGCAATGAGCCTGATGATGCTGATCACCATGGTCTTGTGCTTTGCGCTGACTGTGTCGGTGGCGGTGTCGATCGGGCTGGCGGCCATTCTGGGCATCCAGGTCTCGGGCATCAATATGCTGATCTCGGTGAAGGAAATGTTTTCCTCCATCAACAAGTTTCCGCTGGCGGCAATCCCGTTTTTCATCCTAGCCGGCAACCTGATGGAAACTGGCGGCATTTCACGCCGACTGGTGGAGTTTGCCAAGAGCATCGTGGGCGGGGTGCAGGGCGGGCTGCCCATGACCTGTGTGCTGACCTGCATGATTTTTGCCGCTGTGTCGGGCTCGTCGGTGGCCACCACCTTCGCGGTCGGTGCCATTTTGATCCCGGCGCTGATCAAGCACGGCTACCCCACCAGCTATGCTGCTGCACTGCAGGCCACCAGCGCCGAACTCGGCGTGATCATCCCGCCCAGCATCCCGATGATTTTGTATGGCGTCAGCGCCGAGGTGTCTATCGGCGAACTGTTCATAGCCGGCTTCGGGCCAGGCTTGTTAATCAGCGGCGCGCTGATGCTGTTTGTCTACCTGTATTGCCGCTTCAAGGGTTGGGGCAAAAACGATGGCGACGGCCGGCTGGGCTTTCTTGCCGCCACCCGGCAAGCTGGCTGGGCGCTGATGATGCCGGTCATCATCCTGGGCGGCATTTACGGCGGCATCTTCACCCCGACCGAGGCCTCGGCCGTGGCGGTGTTTTACGCGTTGCTGGTGGGTGGGGTGGTGTACCGCGAACTGAATCTGACCAATCTGGCGGCGATCCTGCGCAAATCGGTGCTGTCCAGCGCCGTCATCATGTTCATCATCGCCAACGCCGGCCTGTTCGCCTTTTTGATCACGCGCGCCGGGGTACCGGCCGCCATTGGCACCTACCTCGAATCGGTGCTACAAACCCCGGCGATTTTCCTGCTGGGCGTGAATGTGGCGCTGTTCCTGATCGGCATGTTCATCGAAACCAGCGCCGCCATCATCGTACTGGCGCCGATTTTGGCGCCGGTGGCCATGCATTTCGGCATCGACCCGGTTCATTTCGGGCTGATCATGGTGGTCAATCTGGCGCTGGGCATGATCACGCCGCCCTTTGGCGTGAACCTGTTTGCCGCCTGTACCGTGGCCAAAATCTCGCTCGACCGCATCATTGGCCAGTTGGTGCCCTTTGTGCTGGTGATCCTGGCCTGCCTGATGGTGATCACCTACGTGCCCGGTATCTCGCTGACCCTGCGCGACCTGGTTTACGCCAAATAGCGCAAACTGGGCCGGTCGGTCCGGGGTTAGAATTTAGGCCGTCAGGAGAGTGTTGGGGTTGAAACCGTTTGAGGATGGGTTTTGCTATCAACCGCCGAAGGCGCAGGACCGCTGATTGCAGCAGTCTGAACGCTCAGGCAAATGGACTGACCACCGTTGGACGATCAATTAGATCGCCTGACGACTCCCCACTGGAGAGAGGCGGCAGCCCATGTCGCCCACCGAAGGAGCAACCCGCAGCCCGCTGCGCCAGAAGTCTGGTGCAGCGGGCCCGGCGAATCTCTCAGGTACCACGGACAGCGGGGGCCAACCATGGCCTAGGTCATGGCATGTGCCCGCGTATTGACTGTCCAGGAATGCCCCATGAATCACCCGTCGGATGAACTGCTGAAGACGCCCTTGAACGACCTGCACCTGAGTTTGGGCGCCCGCATGGTGCCGTTTGCCGGCTACAGCATGCCGGTGCAGTACCCGGCCGGTCTGATGGCAGAGCACCACCACACCCGCAGGGCTGCCAGCCTGTTTGACGTGTCCCATATGGGGCAGCTGCGCCTGGTTGGGCCCGATGCAGCTGCCGCGCTGGAAACCCTGCTGCCCGTGGATGTGATTGGCTTGGCGACCGGCCGCCAACGCTACGGGCTACTGCTCAACGATGCGGGCGGCATCATCGATGACCTGATGTTCGTCAACCGCACCGACAGCCATGGCGACCTGTTTCTGGTGGTCAATGGCGCCTGCAAGGCGGCCGATGTGGCCCACATCCAAGCGGGGATTGGCCAGCGCTGCCAGGTTTTGCCGCTGCCCGATCTGGCCTTGCTGGCGCTGCAGGGTCCGCAGGCAGTTACGGCGCTGCAGCGTCTGTGCCCCACCGTCGACCGGCTGGTGTTCATGACTGGCGGCGGCTTTGAGGTCGACTGCACCCTGGGTGGCGCCACCCGTCAGGTGCCCTGTTTCATTACCCGCAGCGGCTACACCGGCGAGGACGGGTTCGAGATTTCGGTGCACCAGGACGATGCCGCCGCGCTCGCGCGCGCCCTGCTGGCCCAGCCCGAAGTCCGGCCGGCTGGCCTGGGCGCGCGGAACTCTTTGCGGCTGGAGGCTGGTTTGTGCCTGTACGGCAATGACATCGACACCACCACCACCCCGGTCGAGGCCGGCCTGGGCTGGGCCATCCAGAAGGTGCGCCGCAGCGGCGGTACACGGGCCGGCGGTTTCCCAGGTGCTACAAAAATACTAGCGCAGTTATCAAGTGGGACGGGGGCTGGAGCCCGAAAACTCGTAGGACTTTGCGCCCTGGAGCGGGTGCCGGTGCGTGAGCACAGTGTGCTGCAGACCCCGGACGGGCAGGCACTGGGTGAAGTCACCAGTGGTCTGCTGAGCCCCAGCGTGGATGCGCCCATCGCGCTGGGCTATGTGCCACCCGAGTTCGCCACGCCCGGCACGCGGCTGCAGGCACTGGTGCGTGGCAAACCCGTACCCATGGAAGTCGTCGCCCTGCCCTTTGTGCCGCACCGCTATGTGC
>CAJAXU010000356.1 GCA_903948045.1 uncultured beta proteobacterium
AGCATGTCGTTGATGGTGTAGTTGCGCACGTGGCCCATGTGCAGCTTGCCGCTGGGGTAGGGCAGCATGGAGCAGGCGTAGAATTTTTTCTTGCTCTGGTCCTCCGTCACGCGGTAGGCGTCGCTGGCGGTCCAGTGGCTTTGGGCCGCTTGCTCAACGGCGATGTGCTTGTATTTTTCGTCCATGGGCATTCAATCATCGGCAGTCCGGGCGACTGCCAGCGTGCAATTTTAGGGTTTGGCCAGGGCCCCAGGATCAGCCACAAAGCCGATCCGGTGCAGGCCCGCCTGGTGGGCCAAGCCCATCACTTCGACGATGCGGCCATAGGGCACCTGTGCATCGGCCCGCAAACGCAGCTCGGTCGCGGGGTTGGCTTGTGCCGTCAGACGCAGTTCCTGCACCAAGCGCTCGGGCGCAATTGCCTGGTCGGCCAGAAAAATCTGGCCCGAGCGATCGACCACCAGCGTCAGCGCACGGGGCGCTTCTACCGGCTTTGCCGCAGCGCTTTGGGGTAAGTCCAACTTGATGGCACTGGTGAGCAGCGGCGCAGTCAGGATGAAAATCACCACCAGCACCAGCATGACGTCGACCAAAGGCGTGACATTGATCTCGCTCATGGGTTGTGCGCCCTGTGAGCGCTCGAGACGTCCGAATGCCATGGTGTGTGTTGCTGCGGCTTAATCGGCGGAAAAGCCAGGACTGAGCGCGAGTTCGCGCAGGTCGAGCGCAAAGCCCTCCAGCTCGGCCTCCAGCCGCCCGATCACCCGCCCCATGACGTTGTAGGCCAGCACGGCGGGAATGGCGACCGCCAGGCCGGCAGCGGTCATGATGAGCGCCTCGCCCACCGGGCCCGAGATCTTGTCGATGCTGACTTGGCCAGCGTCGGCGATGCCGATCAGGGCGCGGTAGATTCCCCAGACCGTACCCAGCAAGCCCACAAACGGGGCGGTGGAGCCGACCGTGGCGAGCAGCACCTGCCCGTACTGCAACCGCGCCAGCACCCCGTGCAATGCGTCGCGCAACACACGGGTCAGCTGCTGAGGCCGGTCGCCGGCGCTGGCCAATGTGCCAATTGCTCCCATTTTAATAGCATTAACCATAGGCAGGACAAGGGTTTCACGGTCAAATGCCTTTAAACTGGACAACACAGCGGTGACCGAGGCGCCTTGCCAAAAGGCGGCAATGCCGCGTCGGATGTCAGCGCTGGCGCGCCGCAATAACCAGGCTTTCCAGAGGATTACCACCCAGCTCGCCACCGACATCAGCAACAGCAACAGTGTCACGCTCTGGCTGAGTGCATCACCTTGGTTGTACAGCTGAACCAGGTTCATCGCAGCTGCAACACGTCAAACATGTCAAACAGGCCTGTCTTGTGCTGCTGTAGAAAGCGCGCGGCGCGCAGGCTTCCCTGGGCATAGGTGGTCCGGCTCGACGACTTGTGGGTGATTTCAATCCGTTCACCCGTGCCAGCGAACAGCACCGTGTGGTCGCCCACAATGTCACCGCCCCGAATCGCGGCAAAACCGATGCTGGACGGGTCGCGCTCACCCGTCACGCCCTGACGGGCATAGACCGCACAGTCTTTCAAGTCGCGCCCGAGCGCGGCCGCGATCACCTCGCCCATCTTCAGCGCCGTCCCGGACGGTGCATCGACCTTGTGCCGGTGGTGTGCTTCGATGATCTCGATGTCATAGCCAGTAGCCAGGGCCCGCGCCGCCATCTCCAGCAGCTTGAGCGTGACGTTCACGCCCACGCTCATATTGGGCGCCATCACAATGGCGATGTCGCGTGCCGCCTCTGCAATTTCGGCCTTTTCGGCCTCATTGAACCCGGTGGTGCCGATCACGACACTGACACCGAGCTCGCGGCACACCCGCAAGTGGGCCAGCGTGCCTTCCGGCCGGGTGAAATCAATCAGAGTATCGGCCTGCGCCAAGCCCAGTCGCAGGTCAGCGGTGATGATCACCTCACTGCTCTGGCCCAAAAAGGCAGCGGCATCGGTGCCCAAAGCGGGGCTGCCGGGCCGGTCCAGCGCGCCGCCCAGCATGAGATCAGGCGCAGCGCGAACCGCCTCAACCAACATCTGGCCCATGCGCCCTGAGGCGCCGGCCACGGCAATTCGCTGAAACAGAGGGTCGGTCATGACGGACAGGTTGATTAGCGCAGCGCCGGCTCAAGCGGCGGATAACTCGCCGGCAAGGGTGGCAGCGGCTTGGTTTCGGCCGGTTTTGGCAATGCTGGCCGCTGGCTCATGGTGTCGGGCGCCATCTCCAGCACCGGCACTTTGCCAGTCTTGCGGCCAGAATCCAGCGAAGCCACGAACTCGGCCTCGGTGGGCATGCTGTCCGCTTCGACGCGTTCCAGCGCATCACCCTTGAAATACACCGTCACTTGACGCGCCTGCGGCGGCACGCCCTGGCGCCGGAATGTGAAAACGTAGTCCCAGCGTTCCGCATGAAAGATGCTGGCGAGCAAAGGCGTTCCCAGCACGTCACGCACCTGCATTCGGCTCATGCCAGGCTTGACGGCAGCCAGTTGCTCGGCGGAGACGAAGTTGCCCTGAACAATGTCCATTTTGTAGGGCGTCACCACACTCACCGCTCGGCTGCTGACAGAATCCAGTGAGCCGCAGGCCAACATGCTGGCGCTGGTCACCAGCAGCAGACTCAGGCGGACAAGGCGGTGTGGGAAAGCAGGCATTAACGAGTCAATGGCGATATGATGAGTTCATTGTACTGGTTGAGCGTACAACAGCGACCCGGGCCCGGCGCCCGCCCGAGACCTTCATGACCAACATTGACGAACTAAAAAGCACCGGCCTGAAGGCGACGCTCCCGCGCTTGAAGATCCTGGAGATCTTTCAGAAAGGCGCCCAACGCCACATGACGGCGGAGGACGTGTTTCGCGTGCTGCTG
>CAJAXU010000357.1 GCA_903948045.1 uncultured beta proteobacterium
GGCAGTTGTGTCTCGGAGCGCAGCGCATGACCGAGGCCAAGCGCATCACAGGCCAGGGTGTGCTCGCCCTGGTGGTCGCGCCAGCGCACCGCGCTGACCCGATCGTCGCCCAGCACCTGCAGCGGCTGAATGCCACCATGCAGCGGCACGCCATGGGCGCGCAGCCAGGCCACGTAGTACATACCGCGCGCCAGCAAGCCCGGCGCGGCCATCAGACCCGGCAAAGCAGCCACCTGGTCGGCCAGCGCAGCGGTGTCAAGCACGGCGGCCACGCTGGCGCCGGCTTTGGCGTACTGGTACGCCACCAGGTACAACAGCGGCCCCGAGCCGACAAACACCACGCGGTGCCCGATGGCGCAGCCCTGGTACTTGAGGGCCACTTGCGCGCCACCCAGGGTGAAGACGCCGGGCAGGGTCCAGCCTGGAAAAGGCAAGACCCGGTCGGTGGCGCCGGTGCTCAGAATCAATTGGGTGTAGGGCTGGGTCGCGGTCTGACGCTGCTGGGGCTGAAGCGGGTGGAGCAGGTCCAGCTGCCCGCCCTCGGCATTCCAGGCCAGGGTGTCGCTGAAGTACTGAATATGGGGCAGCAGGCCGGCCATGGTGTCGTGCAGCGCGGCCGCGCGCGCGGCGTCGCGGCCATACAGCGTCTGCTTGCTCCGCTGAAAATGCGCTGGCGGCTGGCGGTAGATTTGCCCGCCCGAACGCGGCGCTTCATCGACCAGCACCGGCCTGAGGCCATGCCGCACCAGGGTCTCGGTGGCCCGGATGCCGGCCGGGCCGGCACCGACGATCACCACTTGGCGCTCAGTTGTCATGCGGCACCCCAGGCTGGCTGCACAAACGCATGCCGGCCACCAGAAAGGTGGTGCAGGCGCGCAGCCGTTCGCCGGTTTCGGTCTGCATCCAGCAGTCCTGGCAGGCCCCCATCAGACAAAAGCCGGCACGTGGTTCGCCGCTGAATTCGGCCAGTCGCAGTTGCGCCGACTGCGACAACACGGCCGTCATCACGGTGTCACCGGCCAGGGCCTGCAGCTCGCGGCCGTCCAGCGTGAAGCTGAGCGGCTCACGCCGGGTTTCGGCCAGGCGCTGGAACAGGCCCTGCTTGGCGGCGGTCTGGCTCATTTGCCGCCCACCAGAATCCGGTCCAGCCCGTACAGCCGGTCCAGCACCAGCATGACCACCGCCGTGAACAGCACCATCAGGGCAGATGCCGCGGCCATCAGCGGGTCGATCGACTCAGTGGCGTACATGTACATGCGCACCGGCAGCGTGACCGTGGCGGGTGAGGTGACAAAGATGGACATGGTGACCTCGTCAAAACTGTTGATGAAAGCCAGCAACCAGCCACCGGTGACGCCAGGCAGGATCATCGGCAGGGTGACGCGGCGGAACACCGTGAAGCGACTCGCCCCCAAAGACAGTGCCGCCTGCTCACAGCTCTGGTCGGTGCCGGCAGCGGCGGCCACCACCAGGCGCAGCACATAGGGCGTGATGATCAGCACATGGGCCAGCGCCAACCAGACAAAGCTGCCGGTGGCGCCAATCAGCGAGAAGGTGCGCAGCAGCGCCACCCCCAGCACCAGGTGCGGAATGATCAGCGGCGACAGGAACAGGGCATTGAGGGCATCGCGCCCGGCAAAGTGGTAGCGCGTGATGGCCAGGCCGGCGGGCACGGCGATCAGCGTGGCCAGCGTGGCCGACGCCAGGGCCAGCCACAGGCTGTTCCAGAACGATTGCACCAGGTCGGCGTGGGCAAACACCGCCTTGAACCAGCGCA
>CAJAXU010000358.1 GCA_903948045.1 uncultured beta proteobacterium
CGACCCGCAGAGCGGCAAGGGCAGCCGCGACCCGGCGCTGTACCGCGAGGTGATGGCGCGCATCCGTGACGCTGGCGTGGACATCATCGTCAACCTGACCGCCGGCATGGGCGGCGACCTGGAAATCGGGGGCGGCGAGAACCCGCTGGCATTCGGCCCGGCGACCGACCTGGTCGGCCCACTGGCGCGGCTGGTGCATGTGGAAGAACTGCTGCCCGACATCTGCACGCTCGATTGCGGCACCCTCAATTTTGGCGACGGCGACACCATTTACGTGTCCACCCCGGCCGCCTTGCGCGCGGGTGCCCGGCGCATCACCGAACTTGGCGTCAAGGCCGAGCTGGAGATTTTTGACACCGGTCACCTCTGGTTTGCCAACCAGATGATCAAGGAGGGCCTGCTGCACGACCCGCTGTTCCAGCTGTGCCTGGGCATTCCCTGGGGCGCACCGGCCGACACCACCACCATGAAGGCGATGGTCGACAACCTGCCCGCTGGCGCCACCTGGGCCGGCTTTGGCATCGGCCGCATGCAGATGCCGATGGCGGCGCAGGCGGTGCTGCTCGGCGGCCATGTGCGCGTGGGGCTGGAAGACAACCTGTGGCTGGACAAGGGGGTGCCCGCCAGCAACGGCTCGCTGGTGGAGCGCGTGATCAAGCTGATCGAGTGCATGGGCGCCCGGCCGATGACGCCGGCCCAGGGCCGGGTCAAGATGGGTCTGAAGGCGCGCGGCTGATCGCGCCATTTAAAAGGAAGTCGCTTTATGTCATTCGTCACAGATATCAAGACCTTTGCCGCGCTGGGCAGCGGCGTTATTGGCAGCGGCTGGGTGGCACGCGTCCTGGCCAATGGGCTGGACGTGGTCGCCTGGGACCCAGCGCCCGGTGCCGAGGCGCAGCTGCGCGCCCGCATTGCCAAGTGCTGGGGTGCGCTGGAACAGCAGGGCCTCAAACCGGGCGCATCGCCCAGCCGACTGCGCTTCGTCGCCACCATCGAGGAATGCGTGGCCGAGGCTGATTTCATTCAGGAGAGCGCCCCTGAAACCCTGAGCCTGAAGATCGACCTGCACACCAAAGTCAGCGCCGCGGCCCGGCCCGATGTGCTGATCGGCTCATCAACCTCTGGCCTGTTGCCGTCCGAGTTCTACGCCAAGGCCAAGCACCCCGAGCGCTGTGTCGTGGGCCACCCCTTCAACCCGGTCTACCTGCTGCCGCTGGTGGAGGTGGTTGGCGGGGACAAAACCTCGCCCGATGCCATTCAGGCAGCCATGGCGTTTTACCAATCGTTGGGCATGAAGCCCCTGCACGTGCGCAAGGAAATCCCCGGTTTCATTGCCGACCGGCTGCTCGAAGCCATGTGGCGCGAGTCGCTGCACCTGGTCAACGACGGCATCGCCACCACCGGCGAGATCGACGACGCCATCCGCTATGGCGCCGGCTTGCGCTGGTCGTTCATGGGCAGCTTTTTGATTTACACCCTGGCTGGCGGTGACGCCGGCATGCGTCACTTCATGGCGCAGTTCGGCCCGGCGCTCAAACTGCCCTGGACCAAGCTGGAGGCGCCAGAGTTGACCGACGGCCTGATCGACCAGGTGGTCGACGGCACCGCAGTCCAGTTGGGCAAGCATTCGATTGCCGATCTGGAGCGCTACCGCGACGACTGCCTGCTGGCGGTGCAGGCGGCGGTGCGGGCCACCAAGCTCAAGCACGGCATCGCCCTGGACGAGTAACTGTCGTGGTGATGGCTGAGCCCTTGAGCACCTACCGCAGCGAGGTTTTGCCCGAGTGGGTGGATTACAACGGGCACCTGCGCGATGCCTACTACCTGCTGCTGTTCAGCCTGGCCACCGACGCTCTCATGGACCAGCTGGGGCTGGACGAGGCCGGCCGCGCAGCCACCGGCCACTCGCTCTACACGCTGGAGTGCCACCTGAACTTTGTGCACGAAGTCAAACTCGGGCAGCAGGTCGAGGTTCGCACCCAAATCCTCGGTCATGACACCAAGCGGCTGCACCTGAACCACAGCCTGCACCTGCTGGGCGAGGCGCCGCTGCTGGCTGCGAGCGAACAGCTGCTGCTCAATGTGGCCACAGCCTTGGGCCGGGCTGCGCCCTTTGCTGAAACGGTGCACGGCAAAGTGGCGGCGCTGGCCCGCCTGCACCAGGGCCTACCGGCACCGCAGTTTGCCGGGCGCACCATCCGGCTGGCCCGTTAAGGGCGCCAACCCCGTCCAACAGCGATGACACCGCCCGACGCCACCCGACGTTTGCGCACCCCGCTTGAAGGCAGCGGTCACCGGCCCTGGGATCCGGCGGCGGTGATTGGGGCACCCTTGCAACTGCACCAAACCAGCGTGCAGCCGGAGTGGGTGGACTACAACGGGCACATGAGTGAGTCCTGTTACCTGCTGGTGTTTGGCGACAGTTCGGACGCGTTTTTTCGCTTCGTTGGCATCGACGAGACTTACCGCGATGTGGGCGGGCACTCGTTTTACACGGTTGAGACCCACCTGCACAACCTGCGCGAGGTGGCGCTGGCGGCACCGCTGCGCCTGACCCTGCAGTTGCTGGACCTCGACGACAAGCGGGTGCACCTGTTTCATGCGATGCAGCATGGCGACACCGGCGACCTGCTGGCCCTGCGCTACGACGCGCTGGGCGCGCCGCGCGTGCCGGAGGGGGCGATGACGGTGTGGGAGGTGGCGGCCGCGGACGTCGCGCGCGTCACCCGCGCGGCGGTCACCCTGCGCCCTGGCGCCGACCTCGACG
>CAJAXU010000359.1 GCA_903948045.1 uncultured beta proteobacterium
GCAATAAATTACCACACCCAGTGTACTACCTTTTGCACTAACGAAATCCATTGTACATGGATTGACTAAACCGGTCAAAAAAACTTTTAGTTGCTCTGCCGGATGGCCAGTTCCCTGACGCATGGTCCCAATGTACAAAAGATCACTAGAGAGGTCAAAGAGATTCCAAGCGTTTTTAGGGGCTTTTTGCACCCGTGTCCCCTAAATGCAACACCAAAACGCAAAATCTAGTTACCTTTCGCGCCTTCGGCCTGCGCCGCAGACGTTTCTTCGCTCTTGAGTGTGCCGATTGCATCGCCGTTTAGCTTGCGCATGCCGGTGAGTTTCTTGCGGAATTCCGCCGTCACATCACGTGCCTGCTGGTTGTCATTCACCACACGTGGTGTGATGGTGATGATGAGCTCGCTTCGCTCGGTTGTGTCAGATTTCGCACCAAACAACGCACCCACCACGGGTATCTCTGACAGCAGTGGCAGGCCCTGCGAACCTGCGGACTTGTTGTCTTTGATGAGTCCCGCCAGCACCATGGTGTCCCCCGACTGCACAGCAACGATAGTTTGCGCAGAGCGTTTGTTGATAGTGGGAGAGTTGAGCCCGCTGGTGGTTACGCCGACTTGCACATCACTCACTTCCTGGCTGACTTCCAGCGTAACCAAACCACCCGCATTGATGTGTGGTCGCACCGATAGCACGACGCCGGTGTCCACATAGCTCACCGAGCGGAGAATATTCGTACCGACCACGGTGCTTTGCCCTTCTATCGGGACGCTCTGGCCCACGTTGATTTTGGCCACCTGATTGTCCGTAACCATGACGTGCGGAGACGACAACACATTGACTTTGGTATTTTTGGCCAATGCACTGAGCACGGCGGAAATATTGCCTCCGGTGGTCTTCCAAACAGCGGTGAAGGGCAACGGCGCGCCCGCTGCAGCGGAAGGGTCCAGGGATGACAACGCACTGGTGCCAGCCGTGCCATAGGCATTGACGAGTCTGCCAGAGAGATTGTTTCCGTTGTTGAAGAACCACTCCAAGCCGTAGGTCAGGGCGCCTGAAAGTTGAACCTCTGCAATAGTGACTTCGACCAGCACTTGCCTAGGCACAACATCCAGCTTCTTGATGGCCTCTTCAATCTTCTCATACTCGGCGCCGTTGGCCATGATCAGCAGCGCATTGTTGTCGCGGTCTGCAATGATCTTGATGTTGCTACCCGCACCCAAACCCAGTGCCTCACCGGTGCCGGATGCCACGACGCTTGGCGCAGCCGCAGAGACTGCGTTTGGCAGGTTTGCGCCAGCACCGGATGACTGAACTGTGGCGCCCGTCAGGCCCGGCGCCACGGTGGCAGGCGTGGTTGCTGAAGTAGATTTGCCACCTAGGACTTGGCCCAGGAGCGCCGCCACTTTTTCGGCACTGCCGTTTTGCATGGGGTAGACGTGCAGGCGTGTGCCGCTCTTGCCACCATTGCGGTCTAGACGCTCCACCCACACCTTGGCTTGCTCCAGGTACTGGGGCCGTGGGCTGACCACAAACACGGCGTTCATGCGCTCGATGGGGATGATTCGCAGCATGCCAGCAAATGGGCTTTTGGACTTTTCACCAAACAGCAGATCCAGCTCGGGCAGTATGCTTTTCACATCAACACTTTTCAGGGTGAACAGGCCGACCGACATGCCGGCCAGCCAATCCAGATCAAACACGCCCACGGTCTCCAGCGCGTGGCGCATCTCGCCCTCGGCACCGGCCAGCATCAGCAGGTTGCGCGTCTCGTCGACCCGCAGGATGCTACCTTCGGGCAACAGCGGCTCCAGGATTTTGGACATCTCACGGGCAGCAATGTATTGCAGCTGCACGATCTGCACGCTGTAGCCGGGCTGCAATGCGCCCATTTGTGGCGTGGTGGAGCCACGCAACGCGCTGTTAAGCGGGCCAATCTTGTAAGAGCCGTTTTCTTTGACCATGGCTGCGCCATTCATGCGCAAGACGGTTTCCAGAATGGGGGTAACCGCCGCGCGGTTGATGGCCTGGCTGGTGTGGATGGTGACCGTGCCATTAACCTTGGGGTCGATGGTGTAGTTTTCGCCCAGCATGTCGCCCATGACCACGCGCACCACTTCGCGCAGGTCGGCACCTTCAAAGTTCAGCACGATGTCTTGCGGGCCAGCGGGTGCGGCTGCTACGGTGGCAGGTCTGACGAACACGCCCGTGCCGGGGATAATTTTGGTGGCGTTGTCTGCCTCTGCTTGCTTTGGATTGGCAACCGCTGTGTCTGGCATGACTGCGCTATTGGCCTTGGCTTTGGTGGGCGCCATGGGCACCGGGGTAATGCGTGCCGGTTCAGCCGTTTGCGCTGCGGGCTGTGTGGCACAGCCGACAAGGGCCACGGGCAGGCAGTAAATCAGTGCCAAGGCCATTGCCAAGCGGTGGGTTACGTGTTTGTTCATTTGCGTTCCTTAACTGGTGTGCTACTTTTTTGGTAGCGCTGTAGGCATATTCGACGAGGGCTTGGGGGCAGAAACACCATCAGCCGGTCGGGCCGGGACTGTGCCACCCGGCGCTGGTGGCCTTGGGCCGGATGCGGGGCGGGCAGGTGCAGATGCCGCTGAAGCGGGCAGAGCAGGAGGAGTGGGTTGGGGCGTAGCGACAACGGGCGGTGCTGCTGGCACGCCTGGTTGCCCTTGCGGCGGCGTTGGCAGCTTGGGACCGGCCTGGACGTTAAGGATCAGCTCTTCGGTCTCCGCGCCTTGGCGGAGCACCACGCGAGTGGGCTCCACCTCGCCCAAGGTGATGCCACGCACAACACCAACCAGCGCAACGGTTTCGGTCTTGTTGGTCTGTACGTCGCGCAGCAGCGCCGAGCGTTGGCTCGGGGTGATCAACACGCCCACCAGCACAAACTGCCCCTTTTTCATGGCGCTCTTGCCGACCTTGCCAGCTACGGCCAGTGAGCGGCGGTTGCCGGCGAAGAGGTTGCGGGAAAGCAGCTCCGGGAAACCGGCTTCAGCCTCGGGCAAACTGAACTCGGGCAGGATTTTTTTATCTGGTACCGGCGTGACCGGAATGGTATGCAACTGGGTCAACTGCTGCTGCAATTGCATACCTTGGGTCCATTCCCAAAACAGCATTCCAGCCAATACCAGCGCCGACAACACTAGAGCGATGGAGAGCGCCTTTTCCTTTGGCACGGCGACTTTTAAGGCGTCCTTCATGGCGCACCCTTCAGGGCATAACCCGTCAAATCGAACTGAACGATCAAATCTGGCTCGGTGGCAGCGTCGTTGCGCGCTGCCGGATTGAACGGGGCCCGAATGGCAAAATTGTCGACGAACAGGTAGGGGCGTGCCGACTCCAGCGCGTATAGCATGGCTTTGACCGCGCTCAGCGGTGCGGTCAATTGCAGGTTGACCGAGACCTGTCGGTAGACCCCATCGTCTTTATGCGGCAGGATCTGAATGCTGTTGAGCTTGCCGCCATTCTGGTCGAGGATGATGGTCGCCTGCTCCTGCAACTCGGCAGCGGCCAGGGCCGGGCTCGCGCTCTTGAGGAAATGGTGATTGGCCTCCAGACCAGCCACTTCGGCGGCCTTTTTCTGCAAACCGTCTCGCATACCCACAATTCTGGAATAACGATCCAGCCGGGTGGCAGCGCCATCTATCGCTACGTCATAACGTTGGTTTAGCAGCCACAACGGCAGGGCGACTGCGGCGATCGCCAGCGCGATGACTAGCGCCAACAGGGCCAGCGCCGCCGCTTTGCTTTGCTTGGAGGTCAGGTTGGTCATGGCATTTTCTCCGCCGATGCAGCGGGCACGGGGGCTGATGCGGGCGATGCCACAGCTGCACTAGCAGTAGGCATGGCGGCCTGGGCAACCGGGGCGTCCGGGACAAGCGTCGCAACAGGCCTGATCTGAAGTGCAAGCTGGTAGCGCTCGGTGCCGCTGGATTGGCCCTTGGTCAACGGCGAGCGAAAGCTGGCCTCGCGGAACATGCTGGATTGCTCAAACAGGCCAATCAGACGGACCGAAGATGCCGTTTCCCCTTGGATTTGCAATTCCCTACCTTTGATATCGAGAGTCTGCACCCAGGTGTCGTCTGGCAGCACGCGGGTTAGCTCCTCCAACGCCTGGATGACGGTTGGCACTAGCTGCCGTTTTTCCAGCAGGTAGTTGTGCTTGTCTACACGGGCTTCGAGCTCGCGGCGCAAAGCATCCACCGCTTCAGCGGTCTTTTTACCTTTTTCCACCCACGGCAACAGCTGCACAACCGCCTCGCGCTTGATGACCACTGGTATGGCCATGGCCGTGACCGCCAGCAACGCAACCAGAGCAGCGAGCCACGGGTTTGCACCATGGCGCAATGCAGACGGCGCTTTGGCCAGCCCGGCAGGCAAGAGGTTGACCAGATTGTCCGTCGCCAGCATGTCTGCTGCAAACACCGCACGCACCGAGGTCGACAAGCCAGCCAAAGTCTTTATGGCAGCGTCAACACCCTCGCGTGGAGTGGCCACAAACTCAACCGAGAGTTGCCCCCGTTCAAAATCCCGACCCGTCACGTGGTAGCCAAAATACAACTTATCAGCGGGAAAGGGGGTGTGCTGTTCCATCTGGAATTCCAGCACCTGACGAAGATTCTCTTCGGTGGCCAAGGGCAGAATCAGGGTTTTGCGCAAAACGCGCGCCGGGGGCAGGATGAGCGCCAGATCTCGCTGGTCGCTGGTGTCTGGACGGACAAACTGGGCACTCACCTGCTCCAGCGGCACCAAGGCAAAGCTGTCGACATTGCCGCTGGCGGAGCGCATCCACGCAGGCGCCATGCTGGCCAGTTCGGCCAGCCACCAGCGCAGAAAGCGGCTGGCCACCAGTTGTTGCTTGAGCCTGGCCAGCGCTTCCTTGAAGTTTTCAGTCGATGTGTTCATCTATTTTCCGTCAATTGTTCGGAATCCCCGTCACCCCACCCCAGCACCGTCACCGGCCGTCTGGGGTCTTGCGCCAATCGGGCAACTGCCTGGCGGACAAACACGGTTCCGTCCGACATTTTGACCTCGCAGCGCGCTGTATAGGCCGACAACCCAGTTGAACCAATCCCGAAGGAACCAACCCCTGCAAATGGCAGCGCTTTCTGGTCCGCAGTCAGCAGGCTTTGGCGCTGCACCAAGTATTGCTCCACCATAGCTGGGTTGACACCCGGAATAGCCATCAAAACTTCACGCGGGGCAACCGCCGTGTTCACTCCGGGCTGCTTGGAGTAGACCGTCAGCGCCGGGGCGAGTTTACGGTACAAGTCCGGGGACATGCCCAAAACGCGCTGCAATTCATCGACAGTTTCAAAGGGGCTATTGGTGGGGCCGTAGCTTTTGCCGGCGGCCCGGTAATCGTCTTCTTCAGCGCCATGGAGTCTTTTCAGCTTGTCTGCATCACGCCAGTCCACCACAGCGTCCACCAGGGCAATACTGGCTTCTTCGCTCAGCCCGACGGACTTGAACAGCCCCTGGAGCAGGGCGTCAGGCGCCGTGTTGAGGTCAATTTTACCCGCCTCGTCTTGAATGGTTACCGTCAAAACGGCGCCGCCCAAGGCGAATGGGTGTGCCACGCCGTTGGCCTGCCAGCGCTGCAAGTCGGTTGGCGGCTTGGAAAGTTCAAACCAGGCTTTTTGTACGCCAGCATCGGCTAGTGCCAGGGCCTGGGCCGTGGAAAGTAAGTTGCGGGCAATTTTTGCCTCACCGCGCATGCTGAAGGCGAAATTGCCGGCGATGACGGACAGCAGGGTGATGACCCACAGCACCAGCACCAGTGCCAC
>CAJAXU010000360.1 GCA_903948045.1 uncultured beta proteobacterium
CGGCGTTGAGGAAGTTCATGGCGATGCCGCCACCCATGGTGCCGGCACCGATCACGGCGACCGACTTGACGGCCCGCTGCGGCGTGTCAGACGGCACATCCGGAATCTTGGAGGCAGCTCGCTCGGCCATGAAGATGTGACGCAGCGCGCGGGACTCGGGCGTGAGCATCAGGTTCAGGAAAATATCGCGCTCGGTGGCCATGCCGATGTCGAACTTTTGTTTGGTGGCCGCCTCTACCGCGTCCACGCACTTAGGGGGTGCCGGGAAATTCTTGGCCATGCCCTTGACCATGTTGCGGGCAAACTGAAAGTAGGCGTCGCCCTGTGGGTGCTTGCAAGGCAGGTTGCGCACCAGCGGCAGGGGCCGGGCATCGGCCAGGGAACGCGCCAGGGCCAGCGCCTCATCGGCCAGGGTCTCGGCCGAACTGGCCATTTTGTCGAACAGTTTTTGGCCTGGGATCATGGCCAGCATCTCGCTCTTGACTGGCTCGCCGCTGACCATCATGTTCAGCGCCACTTCCACACCCAAGACACGCGGCAGGCGCTGGGTGCCGCCGGCACCGGGGATCAGGCCGAGCTTGACTTCAGGCAGCGCCACACTGCAGCCGGGCGCGGCAATGCGGTAATGGCAGCCCAGCGCCAGTTCCAGCCCGCCACCCATGCACACGCTGTGAATGGCGGCCACCACCGGTTTGGCCGAGTGCTCCAGGGCCAGGATCACGCTCAGTAAATTAGGCTCTTGCAGGGCTTTGGGACTGCCGAACTCCTTGATATCGGCGCCACCTGAGAACGCCTTGCCAGCACCTGTCAGCACAATTGCCTTGACGGCGGTATCGGCGTTGGCCCGGCTCAGGCCATCGGCGATGCCCAGGCGGGTGGCAATGCCCAGGCCGTTCACGGGTGGGTTGCTGAGCGTGATGACGGCGATGTCGCCATGCACTTGGTATTGGGCAGTCATGGGTGTTGTCCTTGCAGGTAGAAAAAAGAACGGTCGTTCGCTTTTGAAGATTGTAGGGGCCGGCACCGCGACACGGTACCTGGCCAGTCACCGGTGGGACAAAGTCCGCTAGACCTCCAGCCACTCCTTGCGGGTGGTGGCATCTTGACGCAAGGCCTCGGGCGTGCCGTCAAACACAATGCTGCCGTGGCCCATGACCAGACAGCGGTCAGAAATCTGCATGGCGATGGTCAGCTTCTGCTCAATCAGCAGCACCGACAGGCCGCGGGCCCGCAGGGCCTGCAAATACTCGGCCACCAGCTCGACGATCTTGGGCGCCAGGCCCTCGGTGGGTTCGTCGATGATGATCAGGTCCGGGTCGCCCATCAGGGTACGGCACAGGGTCAGCATCTGCTGCTCGCCGCCCGAGAGGACGCCGGCCTCGGTGTGCTCGCGCTCCTTGAGGCGGGGAAACAGCTGGTACATATCGCCAAACGACCAACGCGGCTGCTTTTGACCGCGCTTTTGCCCCAGCAGCAGGTTCTGGTGCACGGTGAGTTTAGGAAAAATATCACGGCTTTCCGGCACATAACCGAGGCCCAGGTTGGCGATTTCATAGGGTTTACGACCCAAAATCTGCTGCCCCTTCCAGAGCACTGAACCCTGGCAATCCACCATGCCCATGATGGCCTTGGCGGTGGTGGAGCGACCCGAGCCGTTACGACCGAGCAGCGCCACAATTTCGCCATCACCCACCTGAAGGTCGACACCATGCAGCACATGGCTCTTGCCGTAAAACGCCTGTAATTGACTGACTTGCAGCATGCTCAGACTCCTGGCGCGTGGGCGCTGACCTGGGCATCGGCCACAGCCGACCCCAGGTAGGCTTCTTGCACCCGGGCATTGGCCCGTACCGCCTCAGGGGTGTCAAAGGCGATGACTTCGCCATACACCAGCACTGCAATCTTGTCGGCCAGCCCAAACACCACGCCCATGTCATGCTCCACAGTCAGCAGGGTCTTGCCCTCGGTCACCTGTTTGATGAGCTCGATGAAACGCGCGGTTTCGCTGCGGCTCATGCCGGCAGTAGGCTCATCCAGCAGAATCACATTGGCGCCGCCGCCAATGGTGATGCCGATTTCCAGCGCGCGCTGCTCGGCGTAGGTCAGGTTCATGGCCAGGATATCGCGCTTTTGGCCGAGCCCGATCATGGCCATCAGATGCTGCGCCCGCTCGTTCGCGTCGTCTAGGTCCACCAAAAACTTGAAGAAGCTGTACTTGTAGCCCAGGCTCCAGAGCACGCCACAACGCAGGTTCTCAAACACGCTGAGCTTGGGGAAGATGTTGGTGATCTGGAAGCTGCGCGACAGTCCCAGCCGGTTGATCTCAAAGGGCTTCTTGCCGTTGATGCGTTGGCCATGCAGCAGCACTTCGCCGCTGCTGGCCTCAAAGCGGCCGCTGATCAGGTTGAACAGGGTGGACTTGCCGGCGCCATTGGGGCCGATGATGGCCACCCGCTCGCCCGGGCGCACGGCCAGGTTGGCGCCGCGAATGATCTCGGTCTTGCCAAAACTCTTGCGCAGGTCACGCAACTCCAGGGCATGCGGGCCCGTTTGATTGGCTGTGACCATCATGCCCCGCCTTTCGATTGCAAGGCCGGCTCAATCTCGGCCTGAGCCGCGTCCCATTGCAGGCCAAAACGCCGTTGTACCGGCCGGAACGCCACCACGCCTGACACCAAGAGCAGCACCGCGCCGAGCCAGCTCAACGGGGCCGCCGTGTCCAGCGACAGCCCCAGAAACGGCACCACCGAGCCAGAAGCCGAGCTCAGCTGCAAGTGGTAGACCATTTCGATCAGGGCAGCCGCGCCCAGCAGCGCCATCAGCCCCGTGAGCAGCAGTCCGATGTAGCTGCTGGCCAGTCGTGCCAGCTTGCCGTGCAGGGCCAGCCGCAGGTTCATCATGATCAGACTGGCAATACCGCCGGGCGCGTACATCACCATGAACAGGAACAGCAGCCCCAGGTACAGCAGCCAGGCCTTGGTGAACTCACTCAGCAGCACAAAGGCCAGCACCATCAGCACCGCGCCGATGATGGGGCCAAAGAAGAAAGTGGCGCCACCCAGGAAAGTGAACAGCAGGTAGGCGCCCGAGCGGGCCGCACCCACCACCTCAGCCGTGACGATCTCGAAGGTGAGCGCACCCAGCCCGCCCGAGATGCCGGCAAAAAAGCCGGCGATGATGAAGGCGATGTAGCGCACCCGCTGCGGGTTGTAGCCAATAAACTCCACCCGCTCCGGGTTGTCGCGAACCGCATTGAGCATGCGGCCCAAAGGGGTCTGGGTAAAGGCGTACATCAGGATCATGGACACCAGGGTGTAGGCCGCAATCAGGTAATAGACCTGCGTGGCCGGGCCAAAGGTAATGCCCAACACGGCCTGGCCCATCACCCGGTTGCCCGAGACGCCGCCCTCACCGCCAAAAAACTCGGGGATCATCAGCGCCATGGCAAACACCAGTTCGGCCAGGCCGAGCGTGATCATGGCAAAGGTGGTGCCGGACTTGCGTGTGGTCACATAGCCAAACAGCACGGCAAAACCCATGCCGGCAAAGCCGCCGACCAGCGGCACCAGCGAGACCGGCAGCACCCCGCCGCCGTAACTATTCAAAGCATGGATCGCCACAAACGATCCCAGCCCGGTGTAGACCGCATGGCCAAAGCTGAGCATGCCGCCTTGGCCCAGCAGCATGTTGTAGGACAGGCAGGCGATGATGGCGATGCCCATCTGGGACAGCATGGTCACCGACAGGCCGCTGGTGAAGACTTGCGGCGCCACCAGCATCACCAGGGCAAACAGGACCCAGACCCAGGGCGAGCCCAGACGGGCAGACAGGCGTGACATCAGCATCAACCCTCGCGGTTTCCAAGCAGGCCCTTGGGCCTAAAGATCAGGATCAGGACCAGAAACAGGTACGGCAGGATCGGCGCCACCTGGGCAATCGTGAGCCGGGCCAGTGTGTTTTCACGGAAAGCCGCGCTGGTAGGCAAGCTCAATTGCTGCAGCAAGGTCAGCAGCGAGTAGTCAAAGGCCACGGCAAAGGTCTGCACCGTGCCAATCAGCAAAGAGGCGACAAAGGCCCCCGACAACGAGCCCATGCCCCCCACCACCACAACAACAAAAATGATGGAGCCCACCGTGGCCGCCATGGATGGTTCGGTCAAAAAGGTGCTGCCGCCAATCACGCCGGCCAGGCCGGCCAGCGCCGCGCCGGCGCCGAACACCAGCATGAAGACGCGCGGCACGTTGTGGCCCAGCGCCTCCACCGCATCGGGGTGGGTGAGCGCGGCCTGGATCACCAGCCCGACCCGGGTGCGGGTCAAGAGCAGCCAGATGGCCACCAGCATCGTCAATGCCACCAGCATCATGAAACCCCGTGTCGCAGGAAACGGCGAGCACACCAACCGCACCGCAGCGTCCGTGGCACTGCACAGCTCGGCCGGCGCCGCACCCCAGATCAGGCGCAGGCCGGTGACCGAGTGGTTGATCAGGGTGAAGGCCGGGCCTTGCAGGGTTTCCGGCGGCTTGAAGTCGAGCGCAATGCGGCCCCAGACCAATTGCACCAGCTCCAGCACCACATAGGTCAGGCCAAAGGTGATCAGCAACTCGGGCACGTGGCCGAATTTGGGCACCCGGCGCAGGCAGACACGCTCAAACAGCGCACCGAGCGCGCCGACCACCAAAGGCGCCAGCACCAGCGCC
>CAJAXU010000361.1 GCA_903948045.1 uncultured beta proteobacterium
AGGGTCATCGTCAACAGTTCACCGAACTGCTGATCGGCGCCATTGCGGCATAAGGGGAACAGGTCATGGCACAGAAAAAAGGCGGCGGCTCTACGCGAAACGGGCGCGATTCCAAGCCCAAGATGCTCGGTGTGAAGGCTTTTGGTGGTGAGGCGGTCAGCGCTGGCGCCATCATCGTGCGTCAACGCGGCACCAAGTTCCACCCTGGTGTCAATGTCGGCATCGGTAAGGACCACACCCTGTTTGCCCTGGTCGACGGCCATGTGTCGTTTGCCATCAAAGGCTCGCTCAACAAGCATACGGTGAGCATCACCTCAGCCTGAGCTGCGGTAAGTTCGCCTGAGAGACCCTGCGCGCTGCGCGGGGTTTTTCGTTTATAAAGCCTGAAATCATGAAGTTCGTTGACGAAGCCTATATTGACATCTCGGCTGGAGATGGCGGAGCCGGTTGCGTCTCGTTCCGGCATGAGAAATACAAAGAATTTGGCGGCCCCAACGGGGGCGACGGCGGCCGTGGCGGCCACGTCTTTGCGGTGGCCGACCCCAATCTGAACACCCTGGTCGATTACCGGTTCTCGCGCCGACACGATGCCAAGCGTGGCGAACACGGTATGGGCTCCGACATGTTCGGCGCTGCCGGCGACGACATCACGCTCAAGATGCCAGTGGGCACAATCATCTCGGATGCCGAAACCGGCGAGGTGCTGTTCGAGCTGCTGACACCAGGTGAGGTGATCACCATCGCCAAAGGTGGTGATGGCGGTTTTGGCAATATGCGTTTCAAAAGCGCGATCAACCGGGCGCCGCGCCAGAAAACGCCTGGCTGGCCCGGTGACAAGAAAAACCTCAAGCTCGAGCTCAAGGTGCTGGCCGACGTCGGCCTGCTCGGTATGCCCAATGCTGGCAAGTCCACGCTGATCACGGCGATCTCGAATGCCAGGCCCCGCATTGCCGATTACCCGTTCACCACCCTGCACCCCAACCTCGGCGTGGTGCGCGTTGGGCCGGAACAGAGTTTTGTGGTGGCCGACCTGCCCGGTCTGATTGAGGGCGCTTCGGAGGGGGCTGGCCTGGGTCACCTGTTTCTGCGGCATCTGCAGCGCACCCGATTGCTGCTGCACGTGGTGGATATGGCCCCGTTTGACGAGGGTGTTGATACGGTGGCGCAGGCCAAGGCCATCGTCAATGAGCTCAAAAAATACGACCCGGCGCTGTACCAAAAGCCGCGTTGGCTGGTGCTGAACAAGCTCGACATGATTCCGCTGGAGCGGCGGGCCGAGGTGGTGAAAGACTTTGTCAAGCGCTTCAAGTTCAAGGGGCCGGTGTTCGAGATCTCTGCCCTCACGCGTGAGGGCTGCGAGGGCTTGATCAAGACGGTGTACAAGCACATCAAGGCGCAACAGGCGGCTGAACTGGTGCCGGTGGAGGTCGACCCGCGTTTTACGGTCGACGGCGAATAGTTGATTCGCTATAAAAACTATAGCTATAAATCCATGATCCACGGGGCTTGGGAGTCGAAATGACCACTGATGTTGCCTCTACGGTGCTGCGCGATGCGCGTCGCATCGTGGTCAAGGTTGGCTCTAGCCTGGTCACCAATGACGGGCGCGGCCTGGACGAGGCGGCCATTGGCGAATGGTGTCGCCAGCTGTCCCTGCTGGTGCGAGGTGGGCGAGAGCTCATCATGGTGTCGAGCGGCGCCATCGCCGAGGGCATGAAACGCCTGGGCTGGCGCACCCGGCCGAGCGAGATCCATGAACTGCAGGCCGCAGCGGCGGTAGGCCAGATGGGCTTGGCGCAGATGTATGAGACCAAGTTGCGTGAACACGGTTTGGGCAGCGCCCAGGTGTTGTTGACCCATGCCGACCTGGCCGACCGCGAGCGCTACCTGAACGCCCGCTCCACCCTGCTGACCCTGCTCAAGCTGGGCGTGGTGCCGGTGATCAATGAAAATGACACGGTGGTGACCGACGAAATCAAGTTTGGCGACAACGACACGCTTGGCGCGCTGGTGGCCAACCTGGTCGAGGCCGACGCCCTGGTGATCCTGACCGACCAGAACGGGCTGTACACCGCCGACCCACGGCGTGACCCGACGGCCAGCTTTGTGCATCAGGCCAAGGCCGGTGATCCGGTGCTCGAAGCCATGGCCGGCGGCGCCGGCTCCAGCCTGGGCCGCGGCGGCATGAGCACCAAGATCCTGGCGGCAAAACGGGCCGCTGGCTCGGGTGCCTCGACCGTGATCGCCTGGGGCCGTGAGCCGGACGCTCTGCTGCGCCTGACGCAGGGCGAAGCGATCGGCACACTGTTGATTGCACAAACGCAAAAAAACCAGGCTCGCAAGCAGTGGATGGCTGACCACCTGCAATTGCGCGGCGCGGTCACGGTCGACCCCGGCGCCGTGCACCAATTGCGGGCCGGTGGCAAAAGCCTGCTCCCGATTGGCATGACCGCGGTAGAGGGTGATTTTTCGCGTGGCGATGTGATCGCCGTGCGAGACCCGCAGGGGCTGGAGATCGCCCGTGGCCTGGCCAATTACGCCAGCACAGAAGCCCGGCTGATTTGCCGCAAACCCTCGGGTGAGTTCGAAAAGCTGTTGGGCTATGTCGCCGAGCCAGAAATGGTGCACCGCGACAACCTGGTGCTCATGCGCTGAGCCGGCCGGCCCGACCACTTGGCCCGATGGGGCAGTCAGGTCGGGGTGAAACCACCACCCATGGGGGTAAAACTGCCGCCGGGCGGTAGCGCCATGGGGCTGTCAATCGGCTCGGCTTCCAGGTCACCTGGCTGTTCCGGCCCGCGCCGACCCTGCCGCAAAAAGCGCAATCGCTGCTCATTACGCGGCAGGTAGCGCGCCAGCTCGGTCAGCGCCATTTCATAGACGCCGCGCTTGAACTCCACCACCGCCTCCAGCGGCACCCAGTAGTCGTTCCAGCGCCAAGCGTCGAACTCGGGGTGTTCGGTCGCGCGCAGGTTCAGATTCCAGTCGTGACCGACCAGTTGCAGCAGGAACCAGATTTGCTTCTGGCCCTTGTAATGGCCGCGTGCGTCGCGGCGGATGTAACGGTCTGGCACCTCATAGCGCAACCAGTCGCGGGTGCGGGCCACGATGCGAACATGCTCCCGCTGGAGCCCGACTTCCTCATGCAACTCGCGGATCATGGCCTGCTCGGGGGTCTCGCCCCGGTCAATGCCACCCTGCGGGAATTGCCAGGAATGGGTTCGTATACGCTTGCCCCAGAACACCTGGTTCTTCTGGTTGAGCAGGACGATGCCGACGTTGGGGCGAAAGCCGTCCCGGTCAAGCATAATCAAACCTCAAATTTTTAACTGTCTCCATTATGCACAGCAGGCGCTGCGCAGCAAGAGGAGCAGCCCTTAGACGATTGCGATTTCCCCGCCATGAAAGCCTCCCAATTCTTTATCTCCACCCAAAAAGAAGCGCCGACCGACGCCGAGGTGGTCAGCCACAAACTGATGATGCGGGCGGGCATGATCAAAAAGCTCGGTGCCGGCATTTACAGCCTGATGCCGCTGGGCCTGCGCGTGGTGCGCAAGGTCGAGGCCATTGTTCGGGAAGAGATGAACCGCGCCGGCGCGGTAGAGCTGGCGATGCCGGTGGTGCAACCGGCCGAGCTATGGCAAGAGACCGGTCGCTTTGCCAAGATGGGACCGGAACTGCTGCGCATCAAGGACCGCCATGACCGGGACTTTGTGGTGCAACCCACCAGCGAAGAGGTGGTGACCGACATCGCCCGCCAGGAGATCCGTAGCTACAAGCAGCTGCCGCGCAATTTTTACCAGATCCAGACCAAGTTTCGTGATGAGCGTCGCCCCCGCTTTGGGCTGATGCGTGGCCGTGAGTTCATCATGAAGGACGCCTACAGCTTTGACCGCGACCAGGCCAGCGCCAAGACCAGCTACCAGGTCATGGCCCAGGCCTACCGGCGCATTTTTGACCGTTTTGGCCTGACTTACCGGGCCGTGGCCGCCGACAGCGGTGCCATCGGCGGCGACCTGAGCGAAGAGTTTCAAGTGATCGCCGCCACCGGTGAAGACGCCATCGTGTTCTGCCCCGGCAGCGACTACGCCGCCAACATGGAAAAGGCTGAGGCGCTGGCACCCCAAGCGCCGCGCCCGGCGCCGAGCCAAGCCATGACCAAAACGGCCACGCCGGGCAAAAGCACCTGTGCCGACGTGGCAGATTACCTGCACGTGCCACTGCAGCAAACTGTGAAGTCGCTGGTGCTGACCACCGAGGACAAAAATGAGGCAGGCGAGATCGTCAAACGTCAAGTCTGGCTACTGATGTTGCGTGGTGATCACGACATGAACGAGGTCAAGGCCAATAAGGTGCCGGGCATGGAGGGCGGCTTCCGCTTTGCCACGCTGGAAGAAATTGACGAGCACTTTGGCTGCAAACCAGGTTATCTGGGTCTGATCAACCTGAAAAAACCGGTGCGGGTGGTGGCCGACCGCGAGGTGGCCGTCATGAGTGACTGGATTTGCGGCGCCAATGAGGTCGATTTCCACATCACCGGCGTCAATTGGGGTCGTGATCTGCCAGAACCCGACCTGGTGGCAGATTTGCGCAACGTGGTGGCGGGCGACCCGTCGCCTGACGGTAAAGGTGTGCTGGCGATTGAGCGCGGCATCGAGATCGGCCACGTGTTTTACCTGGGTACCAAATACAGCCAAGCGATGAACGCCACCTTTCTCGATGTCAACGGCAAGCCGCAGTTCATGGAAATGGGCTGCTACGGCATCGGCATCACGCGCCTACCGGCGGCAGCGATTGAGCAGAACCACGACGCGCGCGGCATCATCTGGCCCGACGCCCTGGCGCCGTTCACCGTGGTGCTGTGCCCTATCAGCCCGGACCGCTTTCCCGAGGTCAAGGTGGCTGCTGATGCCCTCTATGCCGAGCTGATGGCGATGGGGGTCGATGTGATCTTGGACGACCGCGGCGAACGGCCGGGCGCCATGTTCGCCGACTGGGAGCTGATTGGCGTGCCGCACCGCGTCACGCTGGGCGACCGCGGTCTGAAGACTGGCGAAGTGGAGTACCAACACCGGCGTGACGCCGGCGCCACCGCCGTGCCACTGGCCGAGATTGCCGCCCTGTTGCAGGCGCGACTGGCGGTCTAAGCGGCGCTGTGGCTCCGCACGCTATTACACGCCGAAACAGCCTCAAAGCCTTGATGGCTGGGCTTGGGCTGCTATCAATCGGTGAGCAATCGCTGGCTGGCGGGCAGCTTGAGGAGCCTCTGGCCGACGCCGTGCGCACCGCCCTGAGTTCGGCCGTGGCCAACGACGCGCCGCCGGTACCCGAATTTGCCGACAGCGCAGCGCGCCTAGGCTACCAGCGCTGGCTGGCTGCGAACAGTGCGCGCCTGATCCGGCAAAAGCCCGACGCCCACGTGCGGCAGGAGTTTCTGCAAACCCTGTGGTATGAAAGCCGGCGTGCCGGCCTCGAGCCTGCGCTGGTGCTGGGCTTGGTGCAGGTGGAGAGCAATTTCCGCAAGTTTGCGGTGTCACGTGCCGGAGCTCGGGGTTATATGCAAGTCATGCCATTTTGGATGCGGATCTTGGGCAACGGCGACACGAGTCGGCTGTTTCATCTGCAAACCAATCTGCGCTTTGGCTGCGTCATCCTGCGCCATTACCTGGACCGGGAGCGAGGTGACCTGTTCTTGGCTCTGGGCCGCTACAACGGCTCGCGCGGCCAAGCCCCCTACCCAAGCGCCGTCCTGGCAGCCAAAGGGCGCTGGCTGGCCTGAACGCCCCGCTAAGCTGGGCGGCCGAGGGCGTCAGGCAGCTTTGCCGGTCAACACCTGCAGCAGTTCGCCGCTCTCGTACATCTCCATCATGATGTCGGAGCCGCCAATGAACTCGCCCTTGACGTAAAGCTGCGGAATGGTGGGCCAGTTGCTGTAATCCTTGATGCCAGCGCGAATGGCCGGGTCTTCCAGCACGTTCACGGTTATGACCGCCTTGGCATCTACGCCGCAGGCCTTCAGAATCTGGATCGCACGGCCCGAGAAACCGCATTGCGGAAAATTCGCGTTGCCTTTCATGAACAGCAGCACGTCGCTGGTTTTGACGAGTTGGTCAATACGTTGTTGGGTGTCACTCATGCTGGGGCTCCTTAAAAGTCGATAGCCGTATTATTTCACCTTGGCGTCAGGGTGGTGGCCGGTGACCCTATGGTTCGAAGGGGTGCCTAGAGGAACAGCGCGTCTTCAGCCGCAGCGCAGATTCAATCCCCCTTTTGTGGGATAGACTCCCGCCTCGAAACAGTTCATGATGGGCGTTACCGCCTGAGGGCCATCACGCCCTGCCATTTCCGAGCAAAATCAAGCATGAGTCTATGGGATAAGTCAGCTGGTGCTGTACCAATCGAGCCTTCCCAGGTGGCGGTGGGTCTGTATGTTTGGCTCGACCTGGGCTGGACAGAGCATCCGTTTGTAACCAATCGATTCCTGATCAAGACGCAAAAAGACGTCGAGATCATTCAGTCGCTCGATCTTGTCGGGCGGCTCTACTACCACCCAGACAAGAGTGAGCGGCCGTTGCCGCCCGTGGTCGTGGCGGCGGCGGGTGCTGCGGCCGATCAGGCCCAGGTCCAGGCCAAACAGGCGCTGATCGAGGAAGTCAAGCGCCTGGAAAAGGCCAAAAAAGACAAGATGTGGGAGCAAAAAGATGCCGCGGCCCGGGCGGCGCGGGCTTGGGAGAGCGCCGCTTCCGGCATTCGTGATGCCTTGGTCAATCTTGCTGGTTCGCCCAAAGCGGCTGGGGTGCAGCTCAGGCAGGTATCCGTCGAAACAGCCGCGGCGGTAGCCAAAGGCAAAGACATGCTTTTGCATTTGCAGGGCGACTCGGCGTCGCAGGGGCCGCAGTTCCATGCGCTCAATACCATGACCTTGAGTTTGATGCTGGGCAAAAAGGCGGGTTTGAACGAGCGCGAACTGGCCGATCTGGCCATGGCGGCACTGGCGCACGACGCCGGCAAGTCGGAGGTGCCGTTGCACATCCTAAAAAATGCCCAACGCAAAAAGCACGAGGAAGAGTTTTACCGGCAGCATGTGCAGTACAGCGTGCAGCTGGCGAACCTGTCGGGCGCTTTCAGCCCGGCGGCGCTGGCCATCATTGCCGATCACCATGAAACCCTGGACGGCAAAGGCTGGCCCCAGCAAAAAACCAATTTGGGCCCGGGTGCCAGAATCCTTGGCCTGGTCGACCGCTATGACCGCTTGTGTTCGCCAGAGGCGCCTGGCAAGGAGTCCATGATGCCTGCAGAGGCACTGGCCACCTTGTTTCGGCAGGAGTCGGGCAAATATGACGCGACCCTGCTGGCCATGTTGATCAAGCTGCTGGGTGTTTATCCACCCGGGACGGTGGTTCAGCTGAACGACGGCTCGCTGGCTCTGGTGGTCGCACCGGGGCCGCAAAGCCTGCAGCCCAAGGTGCTGATTTACAGCCCCGAGCTACCCAAGGACGAGGCGTTCGTGATGGCGCTGGCGACCGAGCCCGATCTCAAAATCGTCTCCGTTGTTCGCCCCAGTACGCTCGCGCCTGAGGTGTTGACTTGGCTCAATCCGCAACAGCGGCTGTCCTACTACTTCACGGTCACCGAGGCCTAAGCGCTGTCGACCCAAGGTCTGGGCAAGGCCCCGGTGCATCTCGCTTAATGGTTTTCCCTATGACCGCATTGGGGGATGGACCCGGCGTGATCTTTTCGGAATAATCAACGGCTTGCGGCGCATTGACCGGTGCGCTACCGGAGCCATGACGAACGGAGAGCCTTAGCGCGTATGAGCCTTTGGGATAAATCTGCGGGAGCGGTTCCCATCGTTCCATCACAACTTGTCGTTGGCCTATTTGTCTGGCTTGACCTGAAATGGTCTGAGCATCCTTTTCTGTCGAACCGGATGCTGATCAAGACGGCCGATGACATCGCCATCATGCAGTCGCTCCAGTTGGCCGGGCGGCTGTATTGTTTTCCTGACAAGAGTGAGGTGCCATTGCCCTCGCCGCCTTCGGAGTCGGAGTCGGCTCAAGGCAAGCCGCTGGTGCGTGCAGCGGCGCCTCCGGTGGTGCCCAAGCAACTGCAAGAGCAAAAAAAAGCCCGTACCGATTTGTTTTTGCGACAAAAAGTGGCGGCCGCCGCCGCCGATCGTGCCTGGGACGTGGCGGCGCGTTCAACGCGTGATGTGTTGCTGACGCTTGCAGCAGCGCCCAAGCCAGCAGGGGCTAAGCTCAAAGCCCTGTCGATAGAAACCGCCGCAACAGTGGCTGAGGCCAAGCAGGTCCTGCTGCATCTGCTGGGCCACAAAAGCGGCGGCGGGCAGCAGTTTCATGCCATCAACACCATGACACTGAGCTTGCTGCTGGGCAAGCGGGTGGGCCTGAGCCAGCAGGCGCTCACAGATCTAGCCATGGCGGCACTGGTGCATGACGCCGGCAAGGCTGAGGTGCCCGCGCGAATCCTCACCTTGGCCAAGCGAAACAAGTATGAAGAGAATCTGTATCGGCAGCACCTTCAGGTCAGTCTGAGGTATGCCACTGAGTCCGGTATGTTCAGCCCGGAAGCGCTGGAAATTCTGGCAGATCACCATGAGGCGATGGACGGCAGTGGCTGGCCGAGCGGCAAGAAGGACATGGGCCTAGGCGCGCGGATTCTGGCCTTGGTTGATCGGTACGACCGTTTGTGCACACCCGAGGCGGTCGATGTGGCGCCTTTGGTGCCGATGGAAGCCCTGTCAACCCTGTTGCGCCGTGAATCCAGTAAATTTGACCCGGCCCTGCTCGGGTTTTTGATCAAGCTACTGGGTATTTACCCGCCCGGGACGCTGGTGCAACTCAGTGACGGTTCCCTGGGACAGGTGGTGGCCCCTGGTGCCGACAGCCTCAGACCCAAGGTGTTGCTCTACAACTCATTGACCAGCAAAGAGGAGGCGCAGGTGTTGGAACTTGACAACGCTGTGGACCTCAAGATCACAGTGGCTATACGACCGGACAGCTTGCCGCAGGAGGCGCGCGTTTGGCTCAAGCCAGAGCAACCGCAGGCATTTTTTGTATCGACACCGGCGATGAACCGCTGAGTCTGCCCCCGCTGCAGCGTTCGATGCCGGCCAGATCACGGCGCGACGCGATGTCAGCGAAGCCAGCTGTGTGCAGCAACTGGCGCACGCGAGTGGCCTGGTCGTGCCCGTGTTCCAGCAATAAACGCCCACCCGGGTGCAAATGTGCTGGCGCGCTGGCGATGATGGCGCGTAAATCGTCTAAACCCTCGGCGCCGGCCGTGAGCGCCTGCAGTGGCTCATGTGCCAGGGCAGGCAAGTGTGGATCGGCGTCGGCAACATAGGGCGGGTTGGCGACGATCAGGTGGTAGCGCTCGCTGCTGCCTTCCAGCCAGTTGCCTTGGGAGAGCCTGATGTCCAGCCCCAAGCGGGTCGCGTTGCGCCGCGCCACGGCCAGTGCCGCTTCGCTTTGGTCGATGGCATGCACCTGGGCACCAGGCCGCTGGGCCTTGAGCGCCAGCGCAATCGCGCCGCTGCCGGTGCCCAGGTCCAGCACCGCCATCGGCGGCTCTGGTGAAAGTGGTAGGTACGCCAGCGCCCATTCGACCAAGATTTCGGTGTCAGGCCGGGGGTTCAGCACGCTGGGGCTGACCTCCAGGTCCAGCCCAAAAAACTCGCGTTGGCCGGTGATGTAGGCCAGGGGCTCGCCAGCCGCCCGGCGCGCTACCAGGGGGGCGAAGCGGCGCTCGGTGGCGACGGGCAAAGCGTCTGTGTCATGAGCCAGCAGCCAGGCCCGGTCATGGGATGCGTGTCCCAGCGCATGCAGCAGCAGGAGCTGGGCGTCGAGTCGGTCCAGGCCCTGGGCCTGGGCTTGGCGCAGGGCCGCGCTCAGCGTCGTCATGGCCTGCTCACCCGGCCAGGCCGACTTCGAGTTCGGCCAGTTGTTGCGCCGCCTCATAGGCCTGCAGCGCCTGCACCACGTCGTCCAAGTCGCCTTCCATGATGGTCAGCAGCTTGTACAACGTGAGGTTGATACGGTGGTCGGTCAGCCGGCCCTGCGGGAAGTTGTAGGTGCGGATGCGGTCGCTGCGGTCGCCGGTGCCGATCAGGCTTTTGCGCTGCGCGGCGTCGCGCGCGGCGCGCTCAGAGCGGTCTTTTTCCTGGATGCGGGCCGACAGCACTTGCAAGGCCTTGGCCTTGTTGCGGTGCTGGCTGCGGTCATCCTGGCACTCGGCCACGATGCCGGTGGGCAGGTGGGTGATGCGCACCGCCGAGTCGGTCTTGTTGATGTGCTGGCCGCCAGCGCCGCTGGCGCGGTAGGTGTCGATGCGCAGGTCGGCCGGGTTGATTTGCACGGCCGTGGCCTCGTCCGGCTCGGGCAGCACCGCCACGGTACAGGCGCTGGTGTGAATGCGGCCCTGGGTCTCAGTGGCGGGCACCCGCTGTACGCGGTGGCCGCCCGATTCAAACT
Source organism: uncultured beta proteobacterium (assembly GCA_903948045.1). Classification (GTDB taxonomy): domain Bacteria; phylum Pseudomonadota; class Gammaproteobacteria; order Burkholderiales; family Burkholderiaceae_C; genus Rhodoferax. The sequence goes on from CAJAXU010000361.1 coordinate 10,494, forward strand.
TGAGAGCGCCGTACACTTGCACCCCCTCAATGCGCAGCACCAGCTCCTTGTAGCCGCCGATTTCGCTGGCCGACTCGCTGATGACCTCGGTCTTCCAGCCCTGTTTGTCGCAGTAGCGGGTGTACATGCGCGCCAGATCGCCGGCAAACAGCGCCGACTCGTCGCCGCCGGTGCCGGCGCGGATCTCCACAAAGGCGTTGCGGGCATCGTCCGGGTCC
>CAJAXU010000362.1 GCA_903948045.1 uncultured beta proteobacterium
CCGATCTGGAAAACAAGATTGAAGAGCTGCGCTACGTGCAGACCGAGTCGGCAGTGGACATCTCCACCGAAATCGACCAACTCGCCAAAAAGAGCCTGCAGCTCACCAAGGATGTGTACAGCCAGCTGACGCCCTGGCAGATCACCAAGATTGCCCGCCATGCCGAGCGGCCCTACACACTGGATTACGTCAGCGAGATCTTCACCCACTTTGTAGAACTGCATGGCGACCGGCACTTTGCCGACGACCTCAGCATCGTGGGTGGCCTGGCCCGCTTCAATGGCACGCCCTGCATGGTGCTGGGCCAGCAAAAAGGCCGGGACACCAAGGAGCGTGGCCTGCGTAATTTCGGGATGAGCAAACCCGAGGGCTACCGTAAGGCCTTGCGGCTCATGAAGACCGCCGAGAAATTCAAATTGCCGGTGTTCACTTTTGTCGACACGCCGGGCGCCTACCCCGGCATCGACGCCGAAGAGCGCGGCCAATCGGAGGCCATTGGCCGCAACATCTTCGAGATGGCCCAGTTAGAGGTGCCCATCGTCACCACCATCATCGGCGAGGGCGGATCGGGTGGCGCGCTGGCGATCTCGATTGGCGATCAGGTGCTGATGCTGCAGTACTCCATTTATTCTGTGATCAGCCCCGAGGGCTGCGCCTCCATTCTTTGGAAGACCTCAGACAAGGCCCAGGAAGCGGCCGACGCCCTGGGCATCACCGCCCACCGTCTCAAGGCGCTGGGTGTGATCGACAAAATCGTCAATGAGCCGGTAGGCGGCGCCCATCGAGACCACAAACAGATGGCCGCCTTTTTGAAGCGTGCCCTGACCGATGCCTTTCGCCAAGTCAGCGACCTCAAAGTGGGCGAACTGCTGGAGCGTCGTTATGAGCGCCTGCAAAGCTATGGCCGTTTCACCGACACCCGGGCGGCCAGCCGCTAGTTGTCGCCCAGCGTGACCATGAGCACCAGCCTGACTGAGGCGGTGCGCCTCTTTGCCCCCACCTTGCCGCTGGCGGTTGCCTTCAGCGGCGGCGCCGATTCCACCGCTTTGCTGCTGGCCTGCGCCGACAAATGGCCGGGTCAGGTGCATGCCTTTCATGTGCACCACGGCCTGCAGGCTGCCGCTGACGACTTTGAGCGCCATTGCCAGCAGCTGTGTCAGGCGGCAGGGGTTCCGCTGCATGTGCGCCGGGTCGACGCCCGGCATGCCTCTGGGCAGAGTCCAGAGGACGCTGCCCGACGCGCCCGTTATCAGGCTTTTGAGGCGCTAGCCCTTGATTCCATTGGCTTGGTAGCTATTAAAGATATAGCACTTGCGCAGCATGCCGACGATCAGGTCGAAACCCTGCTGCTGGCCCTGAGCCGAGGTGCCGGTCTGCCGGGTTTGAGTGGCATGCCGGCGCATTGGGTGCGCGCTGGCCTGAGCTACCACCGTCCCCTGTTACAGGTGCCTGGACCCGAGTTGCGAGCCTGGCTGAGCCACCGCGGCACAGCTTGGATCGAAGACCCGAGCAATGCCGACAGCCGCTACACCCGCAACCGCATCCGGGCTGAGCTGCTGCCGGTGTTGCAGACGGCCTTCCCCCAGTTCCGCAGCACCTTCGCCCGCAGTGCGACCCACGCCGCCCAGGCGCAGGGCTTGCTGATCGAACTGGCCGAACTGGATCTGGCGCAAACCGGCATTCCACCCCAGCTGGCAAAGTTGCAGCGCCTGACTGCTGCGCGCCAGGCCAATCTGCTGCGCCACTGGCTGCAAAGCCAGTTTGCAGCCGTGCCCAGCGCCGCCCAACTGGCGGAGTTGCTCGACCAGGTCGCCGCCTGTACCACTCGGGGGCATCAGATTCGTATCAAGGTGGCCGCCGGTTTTGTCGAGCGGCGGGGCGCCGGACTGCATTGGTACAATCCCGCGCTTTCGTCCTGACACCTTTCCTGATTCACGCTGATGGCCCTGATTGTTCATAAATATGGCGGCACGTCGATGGGCTCACCTGAGCGCATCCGCAATGTCGCCAAACGCGTCGCCAAATGGGCGCGCGCCGGCCACCAGATGGTGGTGGTGCCCTCTGCCATGAGTGGTGAAACCAACCGCCTGCTCGGCCTGGCCAAGGAACTGGCCCCGGCCCGCGCCGATGACGCGTACTGGCGCGAGCTCGATATGCTGGCCGCCACTGGTGAGCAGGCCTCCAGCGCCTTGCTGGCCATCGCCCTTCAGGCAGAGGGCATGCCTTCGGTAAGTTACGCCGGCTGGCAGGTGCCGATCCGCACCGACAGCGCTTACACCAAGGCCCGCATCGAGGCCATTGACGACACCCGCGTTCGCACCGACCTGGCCGCTGGCCGAGTCGTGATCGTGACTGGTTTTCAAGGGGTGGACGCGCAGGGCAACATCACCACGCTGGGTCGCGGCGGCTCCGACACCTCGGCGGTGGCGGTGGCGGCGGCCATGAAGGCGGCCGAGTGCCTGATCTACACCGACGTCGACGGCGTCTACACCACTGACCCACGGGTGGTGCCCGAAGCGCGGCGCCTGCACACGGTGAGTTTTGAAGAGATGCTGGAGATGGCCTCGATGGGCTCCAAGGTGCTGCAAATCCGCTCGGTCGAATTTGCTGGCAAGTACCGGGTGCCGCTGCGCGTGCTGAGCAGCTTCACCCCTTGGGACATCGACATTATTGAAGAGGCCAAGTCTGGCACCCTGATCACTTTTGAGGACGACGAACACATGGAACAAGCCATTGTTTCCGGCATTGCATTCAACCGCGACGAAGCCAAGATCTCGGTGCTGGGCGTGCCCGACAAGCCCGGCATTGCCTACCAGATCCTGGGTGCCGTGGCCGATGCCAATATTGAAGTCGACGTCATCATTCAGAACATCAGCAAAGACGGCAAGACCGACTTCAGCTTCACCGTCAACCGCGGCGACTTTGCCCGCACTGTTGAGTTGCTCAAAACTCGCGTCTTGCCCAGTCTGGGTGCGCAAGAGGTGGTGGGCGACGCCAAGATCTGCAAGGTCAGCATCGTGGGCATTGGCATGCGCAGCCATGTCGGCATTGCCAGCAAGATGTTCCGCAGCTTGAGCGAGGAGGGCATCAACATCCAGATGATCTCTACCTCTGAAATCAAGACCTCGGTGGTGATTGATGAGAAGTACATGGAGCTCGCCGTACGGGCCCTGCACAAGGCTTTTGATCTGGACCAGCCGCCGGCCTGACCAAACGCCTCGCAGTCGTGAGATAATTTCAGCGTGCCAGGAATCGTGACCGAGTGGCCGAAGGTGCTCCCCTGCTAAGGGAGTATGGGGTGTAGAGCCTCATCGAGGGTTCGAATCCCTCCGATTCCGCCAGAACCGGGTGCGATGTGGTTTCACATCGCCCCTCAAAAGCCCCGAAAACCCTGTGTTTTCGGGGCTTTTTTGTGGGCTCCCAGCCTGGACATAAGCCGGTTGTTGAAAGTGACTTCACCATGAAAGCTGGACACATTGCACCCCTTCTGGCTCGGACGCCTGTTTCATGACTGACGCAAAACCTAAAGACAAGTCGTTTCTTGCCCGTGTGAGGCAAGCCCTGCCAAGCTTGCATCCGGCCGAGCGTCGCCTGGGCGATTTCGTGTGCGATTTTCCTGGTGAGCTGGCCAGCTACTCTGGCTCTGAACTGGCCCAGCTGGCGCACGTCTCAAAAGCCACGGTGTCGCGTTTCGTTCAGCGCTTGGGCTACGACAGCTACGAGGCTGCGCGGCGGCATGCGCGCGCCGAAAAACTGACTGGCTCGCGGTTGTTTTTAAGCACAGCCGCCAACAGCGGTGCTATCCAGACCGTGGCGTCGCACGTCGCCCAGGGCATCGCCAACCTGGAGGCCACTTTTTTGTCGATCTCCGACGCACAGATTGACGCGGTGGTCGGTGCCATGCTCAAGGCGCGCAAGGTGTGGGTGATTGGTTTTCGCAGCAGCCACCCCTTTGCCAGTTACCTGCAATGGCAGCTGACGCAGGTGATTGAAAACATCGTGGCCATCCCGGGGGGCGGGCAGACCCTTGGCGAGCACCTAGTCAGCATTGCCAAGCGTGACGTGGTCATCGTGCTGGGCCTGCGCCGCCGTGTGGCCCGCATGGACCTCATGCTCGAGCAGATTCGCCGCCAAGGCGCCAAGCTGCTGTACATCACCGACGAGGGCGTGCCGTTCCAGGAGGGGGCGACCTGGCATTTCCGCTGCCATTCGCAGGCGCCCGGTCCCCTGTTCAATCACACTGCGGTCGCAGCAGTGTGCCACCTGCTGACCACCCGGGCGATTGAAAAAGCCGGTACCAGCGGCCGCGCACGGCTGCGTGCCATAGAAACCTTGAACGACGAGCTCGAAGAGCTCTGAGGCCCGCGCCAGGCGCCGGGGCGGCATGCCCCGCTTTGGCGCATCTGCACCTGTTAAGCGCACCGTGCACCATGAAACGGGGCGCTCGGCGCATCCGCGACACCGCCGCAAACCGCGTGCTGGCCCGTGGTGATTGGTGAAACTTGAGTTTCATGTAACATGGCAAGAAACTTGCGTTACTTTTTGCATCGGCTTGCGGGATGGTCCCACAGGCTGGATGTCCCCACCCAAGGAGTGAACATGCGCCAACCACTGATTGCCCTGATCGCCGCCGCCTTGCTCAGTGCGGCGGCCCATAGCCAGCCCATTGCCCTGAAAGTCCTGGGCCAGCCCGTTGGCTCCGGTCTGATCCAGAAAAACAAGGAGCAGCCCTTTTTTGAAAGCCTGGCCCAATCCACCGGCCTGAACATCAGTGTGCAGTACTCGCCGGTCGATGTGGCCGGCATCCCGGACACGGATGGCCTGCGGGTGCTCAAATCCGGTCTGTTCAACATGGTGTCCCTGCGGCTGCCCCAGGTCAGCCGTGATGAGCCCACTGTGCTGAATAAGCCTGGAAAATTGACAGCGGCTGAGTTTGAAATCATGAAAAGCCACCCGGTCAAAGGGCATGCAATGCTGCTGATGAGTGATAACTTTGACGCTGACACCCTCGACG
>CAJAXU010000363.1 GCA_903948045.1 uncultured beta proteobacterium
GGATCGTACAGCCGGTTGTTTGACGTGCCTCAAGGGCGATGTGCGCCTTCTGCACATCCTCCAGCGCAAAACGCTGGTCAATGTGAATCTTCACCTGGCCACCGACCACCACGGCAAACAGCTCATCGGCCATGGCCTGCGTGCTCTCGCGCGTGGCAATGTGGGTGAACAGGGTCTGGCGCGTGACATAGATCGAGCCCTTGGGGCCCAGGATGCCAGGCGAAAACGGCGCCACCGGGCCCGAGGCGTTGCCGAAACTGGCCATCAGCCCGAACGGCGCCAGGCAATCGAGCGACTTGTCCCAGGTGTCCTTGCCGACCGAGTCGTACACCACCTTGACGCCCTTGCCGCCCGTGATCTCCTTGACCCGCGCCAAAAAGTCTTCGGTGGCGTAATTGATGACGTGTGCCGCGCCGTGTTCCTTGGCCAGAGCGCACTTGGCGTCCGAGCCGGCGGTGCCGATCAGCTGCAGGCCCAGGGCGCGCGCCCACTGGCAGGCGATCAGGCCAACGCCACCGGCGGCGGCGTGGAACAACACGAAATCACCGGCCTGCAGCCCGCCCTGGGGCAGGGTGCGCTTGAGCAGGTACTGGGCGGTCAGGCCCTTGAGCATCATGGCCGCGCCGGTCTCGAACGAGATGGCGTCGGGCAGCTTGCACACGCACTTGGCCGGCATCACCCGCAGCTCACAGTAGCTGCCCGGGGGCTGGCTGGCATAGGCAGCGCGGTCCCCCACCTTGAGGTGCGAGACGCCCTCGCCCACCGCCTCCACCACACCGGCGGCTTCCATGCCGAGTTGCAGGGGCATGGGCAGCGCGTACAGGCCACTGCGCTGGTAGACGTCGATGAAATTCAGGCCGACTGCGTGGTGACGGATGCGGATTTCACCGGGGCCAGGGTCGCCGACCTGCACCGACACAAGTTTGAGTTCTTCAGGGCCGCCGTTCTGGTCGATGCGGATGGCGCGAGAGGTCTGGGTGGTCACAATAAATATCCTTCAGGGTTAAGGGCAAATGGGGTCACCAAGGCACAGTAAACCGCTTGGCTTTGGATCAATACTGGCGGATTGGCATCATCCCCGACCAGATGCGTGCAGGGCCTGATCAATATCCCACAAAATGTCATCGATGTGTTCGATCCCGACCGATAGCCGGACCATGTCGGGCAACACACCGGCAGCAAGCTGTTGCTCGTCATCGAGTTGCCGGTGCGTGGTGGAGGCCGGGTGAATGATCAGGGTTCGCGTGTCACCGATGTTGGCCAGGTGACTCATGAATTGAGCCGCCTCGATAAAACGGACACCCGCAGCCAGCCCCCCCTTGACGCCAAACGCCATCAAGCCCGATGCGCCCGGTGCGCCGTCTACCTGTCGCATCTGTTTTTGCACCAAGTCATATTGCGGGTGATCGGGCAAACCGGGGTAGTTGACCCAGCTGACGAGCGGGTGGGCCTTCAAGAATTCGGCCACCTTACGCGCGTTGCTGCAGTGGCGCTCCATGCGGACATGCAGGCTCTCGGTGCCCTGCAGGATCTGCCAAGCCGAGAACGGCGAGAGCGTGGCACCATAAATTCGCAGCACCTCCATGCGTGCCCGCATGGTGAAGCCAAAGTCGCCAAAGGTCTCATAGAACTTGACACCGTGAAAACTTGGCGAGGGCTCGGTCATGCCGGGAAACTTGCCGTTGTCCCAGGGAAATTTGCCGCTCTCCACCAATACCCCTGCCAGCGTGGTGCCATGGCCGCCCAGGTACTTGGTGGCGGAGTGGACCACAATGTCAGCCCCATGGCGCAAAGGGTTGCACAAAAACGGCGACGGCACTGTGTTGTCAACGATCAAAGGCACGCCATGGGCGTGTGCAACGTCCGCCACAGCCGCGATGTCCAGCACGGTCAGGCTGGGGTTGCCCAGGCTCTCGGCGAAAACGGCGCGTGTATTGGGCTGCATTGCCGCCGCAAAGGCCAAGGGGTCATTGGCATCGACAAAGGTGGTCTCTATGCCGAAACGCTTCAGGCTCACCGCCAGCATGGTCACACTGCCGCCGTACAGGGCGCCCGCTGCCACCACATGATCGCCCTGCTGCAGCAGGGTCATTAAAGCCATGGCCTCCGAGGCCATGCCGCTGGCCGAGGCCAAGCCGGCACGCCCGCCCTCCAGCGCGGCCACCCGCTCCTCCAGCGCCGCCACGGTCGGGTTGGACAGGCGAGAGTAGATGTTGCCAAAGGTCTGCAAATTGAACAGGCTGGCCGCATGGTCTGCGCTGTCAAAGACAAAGCTGCTGGTCTGGTAGATCGGCAGGGCCCGCGCGCCAGTGGCACTGTCGGGCACCTGGCCGGCATGGATCGCCAGGGTCTCGGTTTGATAAACGTGATCGGTCATGAGATTCAGGCCTTGTTCGAAAACCGTTTGGCCGAGATGACGCCGGTATTGACACCGACCAGGTTCAAGCCGCCAAAGAAGCGGCCATGCTCGATCTTGACGCAGCGGTCCATCACCGAGTCCATGCCCGCGTTGCGGGCCAGGGCGTCAGCCTCCAGGTTCATCACCCCAATTTGTTGCCAAAGGCATTTGGCACCGATCTGGATCGCCTGCTGCGCAATCGGTAACACGTCTTCGGTGCGACGAAACACGTCGACCATGTCCACCGGAAAGGGAATGTCGGTCAGCGCCGCATAGCAGTGCTCCCCAAGCACATCGGTGGCCGCTGTCGCGTAACGCGGATTCACCGGGACGATGCGGTACCCATGGTCCTGCATGTACTTTGCCGCGAAGAAACTGGGGCGGTGCCATTCAGCCGAGAGGCCAACGACGGCGATGGTGCGGCCCTCATGGAGAACCCGGCGGATTTGTTCAATGGTGTTCATGGTGTGCGTTCACAGTTTACGTCCTCGGGTCCAGGGCCTGCGATGCCCTCATGGCGCCGCCATATCCTTTTGCGCCAGCCTGATGTCCCAGCCCGCGCGCAGTGCGGCCTGGGTCGCGGGATCTAGGTGAGTGGGGAAGTGCGTTGCCAGTAAATGGGCTGCCCGCTGGCGCGCAACCGAACGGATGTCCAAAGACCCGGCCTGCTCCCATTGCACGGGCGCACGCCGATCAGCCAAGCGCGGGTAGACGAAATCAATCGACATCCGGGCCAGCGTGTCGGGTTGGCCCAGAAAATGGCCTTCGCCGGCCACCACGGTGCGAATGCTGTCAAAGGCGAGGGTGGCCGGCCCCACCTCGACCGGCGCCAGAGACTTGAGGATGGCGCCCAGCATGTCGTTGTCGATCAGATACGCCTCCAGCGACACCGCCATCAGGCTGGCCTGCATGCCGCTGGCCTGGGTGATGAAGTTGCACCCCGCCTGCGCCGCCAGCGTCACACTCAGCGCTTTTTCGTAGCCAGCCTGCGCATCCGGGAGCTTGCTGTCGGTGGCACCGGCAATGGTGGAATTGGGCAGATTGAAGTGCCGAGCCATCTGGACGCAGGCCGCGGTGAGTGTGGCCTGCTCACCGGCGCCGCCGGCCATGCCGCCTGTGCGCAGGTCTGTCACCATGGGGCGGGGGCCAAAGACAAGGCGCGCATGGGGGTCGGCCAACCAGCCCACCACCATACCGGCCAGGGTTTCAGCGATGGTCTGCGCAATGCAGCCGGCCATGGTGACGGGGCTGGACGCCCCCATCTGGCCGAAGGTGTTGACCATGGCCGGGATGCCCATCTCCACGGCCTTGAGCAAGACCTCACAGGCGGCTGGGTCGAAGCGCAGCGGCGGCACCACGTGGTTGATGTTAAGGGACAGAAACGGTCGTGCGCGGAAGGCCGGCTCTGAGCCGGCCACGGTATGGCACATGCGGGCGATGAGTTCCACATGGGCTGGCGTAGAGGCCGACACGCAGACATGCTTGGACGTGCCAGCCAGGCTGGCGAACGCGGTGTTGACCTCCAGCGACAGCACATCGGGCATGTCACGGGCCACCAGCGAACGTGAGAAAAAGTGCACGTGCTCCAGCGTGTCCACCAGGCGCGCTGCGTCATACAGGTCTCGCAAAGTCGACTCCCGGTAGGCACCGGAGTCGAGGTCGACGATCATGGGGGCCGCACCCCCGGTACCCACGTGCACTCGGCCACCCGTCAGCGCCATGTCATGGCGCGCATCCTGCCCGCAGAGTGTGAGCTCGCGCGGCAGCCCGTCAAGGCAACGTCTGACGAGGGCCTGTGGAAACAGCAGTCGGCCCGCGGCAGACACGCTACCACCCGCGGCCTGCACCAGCGCCACGACACGAGGCGGTGCGTCTGATAGGCCAATGTCGGCCAGGATGTCCAGCGCTGCCCGTTCAATGGCCAGCACCGCATCGGCATCCAAAGGGGCATAGCGGCCGCCCACCGCCTCGATGCGTGCGCCGCTGCTGTCAGCTTCGCGCTCGCGGCGCCGTCGGGCGCGGCTTGGCGCCTGCTCACTCATGCCATTGCAACGAGTTCCTCGGCATCGACGCCGAGCTGCACCCCCAGCGCCCGCAGCGATGCCAGGGTGGCCGGCGGGATGGGAATACCGGTGGCCAGACGCTCCAGCCGCAACGCGGCCTCTCGCTCGCCCGGAACCTCGACCCGGTCGAAACCGGGCGCCGGCGGGCAGTCGCGCAATTCGGCCAGACATTCTTCGGCCGCGCGGCGGTAGGCCGTTGGTGCCCGAAAGCGCGTGAGATCGATCGCGATACAAATCCAGTTCATGCCGTCCATGGCCTGGCCCAGGATGGCCTCACCCAGCAGCTCAGCCACCAGCGCCATGCCATAGCCCTTAGGGCCGGCCATCGAGAGGATGGCGCCACCGTTGAAGTAGTCGTCCGGGTTAGTGGTGGGCTGGCCATCGGCGTCGATGCACAGGCCTTCGGCCAGTGGCCGGCCGGCCATCTTGGCGGCGTAGATCTTGCCGCCAGCGGCCATGCCGGTGGCAAAGTCAACCACCACCGGGCCGCGCTCGCCGGCCGGAATGGCAAAGGCATAGGGGTTGGTCGGCAACACAGCGCGCGCGCCACCGTAGGGCGCCACCTGGCGCCAGTCTTTGCGCGAGCCGCCGCCAAACATGATGGTCAGGCAGCCGGCTTCGGCGCCACGCTGGGCAAAGGCGCCAATGCGGCCGGTGTGGTCCACATTGGCAAGCCCAACGGCGGTCATACCATCGGCCTTGGCACGCTCCAGCATGCGGTCGGTGGCCAGGCGAAACGCCGGCATGCCCAGGCCGTTGCCACCATCGACCATCTCGGCACCGCCCTCGGCCGTGACCAGCCGCGGCACCGCCGACGGCACAAACTTGCCGGCAGCCGCACGCTCGGCGTACCAGTCGAGCCGGAAGATGCCATGCGAATAGACCCCGCACAGATCGGCCTCCACCAAATGCTCGGCAATCTCGGCTGCAATGGCGGGCTGGCAACCGAGCGCGGCCATGACTGCGGTGCCGAAACGTGTCAAGCTGGCGGCCGCCAGGCGTGGGTCGTTGCGGGGGTCGGTGTCCGTCATGCCTGCTTGCCCCCGCGCCCATTGAGTGTCAATTGATCACGCGGGATGTGGCAACAAATGCCATGCCCGCTCGGTGCGATTTGCCACGGTGGCGCCGTGGTGACACAAATTTCGCCCACCTTCTTCGGGCAGCGCCGCTGGAACGGGCAGCCCGTGGCCGGCGGCGCCAGCTCTACGATGTCGTCCGCCAGCAGCACGGGGGTCTGGTCTGGCACGGGCTCCAGCACGGCGCCCAGCAGCACCTCGGTGTAGGGGTGGGAGGGTGTGGCGTAGACCTCGGCCGCCGGCCCGATCTCGCAGAGCCGGCCCTGGTACAGCACCGCCACCCGGTCGGCCAGCGCGCGCACCACAGCGAGGTCGTGCGACACAAACAAATAGGTGGTGCCCTTGTCGCGTTTGAGCTCGTTGAGCAGCTCCAGCACAGCCGCCTGCACCGACACGTCCAGCGCTGAGGTCACCTCGTCGCAGAGCACGATGTCGGGCTCTGCCGCAAAGGCGCGCGCAATCGCCACGCGTTGCTTTTCACCGCCGGACATCTGGCTCGGCAGCCGGTCCAGGTAGTGCGCACCCAGGCGCACGCGTTCCAGCAAGTCGACACTGCGCTGGTGCAGGGCCTCACCCGAAAGACCGAAGTACAGCTGCAGCGGCTGCGCCAGAATCTGCGCCACGGTGTGACGCGGGTTCAGGCTGTCGTCCGGGTTCTGGAAAATCAACTGGATGCGCCGCAGGTGATCGGGCGGGCGGCGGTCCACATTGGGCGCCAGGGCCTCACCGCCACCGAGGCCAATGCGACCTGCCACCGGCGGGTTCAGGCCGGCCACGGCTTTAAGGATGCTGGATTTGCCGCTGCCCGACTCGCCCACCAAGCCAATGGTTTCACCCGCGCCGACCCGGATGTTGATGTCGGCCACGGTGTGAGGCACATTCGGGCGGCGCCCCAGCAGCTGCTCCAGCAGATTGGCCCGTGCGTAGCTGATCGCCAGCCCGTCCAGGGTCAGCGCCGGCGGCTGACCAGCTGCCTGGGCCGAGGCGGCTGCCAGGGTCGGCCGGGTCAGGGCCAGCTGTGAGGTGCGTTCATGGAAATGGCAGCGGGTAAAGGCACCGTCCGGCAGCGGCTGCAGCAGCGGCCGGCTGCTGCGGCAGCTGGCTTCGGCCAGTGCACAGCGGTCCACAAAGGCACAACCGGCGCCAGCTGCGCCCGGCATCGGTGGCCGGCCCGGCAGCGCCGTTGGCAAGCTGGCCTCGGACAGCCTCGGAATCGATGCCAGCAGGCCGCGGGCGTAGGGGTGTGCCGGCGTCAGCAAGACCTGGCGCGTGGTACCCGCCAGCACCACTTCGCCGGCATACAGAACCACCACGCGGTCACAGACGCGGGCAATGGCGCCCAAATCGTGGCTGACATAGACCATGGCCGTGCCGGTCTGCTGGTTGATGTCGCGCAGAAGGGCCAGTATGTGCGCCTGCGTCGTCACATCCAGCCCGGTGGTGGGCTCGTCAAGCAGCAGCACGTCGGGCTCGCCGGCCAGCGACATGGCGATGGCCACCCGCTGCTGCTGGCCGCCTGAGAGTTCATGCGGGTAGCGGGCGGCAATGGCCTCGGGCTCGGGCAAGCGCACCTGGCGCAGCAAGGCGATCACGCGCTGCGCGTGCTCGGCCGGCGGCAGCGCGCTGTGCAAGGCC
>CAJAXU010000364.1 GCA_903948045.1 uncultured beta proteobacterium
CTTCCATGGCCATGGCGCCAAAAAGGTAAGGAATCAGGCCACCGATGAACAGCCCGATGATGACCATGGGGTTACTCAAGTCAAAGGTAATGACCTTGCCATAGCTCTCGAGCTTGTGGGTGTAGTCGGCAAACAGCACCAGGGCCGCCAGACCGGCAGAACCGATGGCATAGCCTTTGGTGACAGCCTTGGTGGTGTTTCCAACGGCGTCCAGCGGATCAGTGACCGCGCGCACGCTGGCCGGTAGTTCTGCCATTTCAGCAATGCCGCCTGCGTTGTCGGTGATCGGTCCATAGGCGTCCAGTGCCACCACAATGCCAGCCATGCTGAGCATGGACGTTGCGGCAATCGCGATGCCATACAGTCCGGCCAGTGTGTACGCGGTCCAGATGGCGACACAGACAAAGAGCACGGGCCAAGCAGTGGAGCGCATGGAGACGCCAAGGCCGGCAATGATGTTGGTGCCGTGACCGGTGGTCGAAGCCTGCGCAATGTGCTGTACCGGCGCGTACTGGGTGCCGGTGTAATACTCAGTGATCCAAACCAGTGCGGCGGTCAAGATCAGACCAACGGCGCAGGCACCAAACAACTTCATCTGGCTGCCGGTGGCGGCGATGGCGTTGTCCGGCATCAACCATTGGGTCACGAAGTAGAAGGCGATCAAGGAAAGGCCACCGGCGACTGCCAAGCCTTTGTACAGCGCCGGCATGACGTTCTTCATGCCGGGGCTTGCCTTGACAAAAAAGCAACCGATGATGGATGCAATGATCGACACAGCGCCAAGGGCCAGAGGGTAGATGACTGCACTGGTGCCGGCCGAGGTCACCAGCAGGGCGCCAAGCACCATGGTGGCGATCAGCGTGACGGCATAGGTCTCAAAAAGATCGGCTGCCATGCCTGCGCAGTCGCCAACGTTGTCACCCACGTTGTCAGCGATCACGGCTGGATTGCGTGGGTCATCCTCTGGAATGCCAGCTTCGACTTTGCCTACCAGGTCGGCACCCACGTCAGCGCCCTTGGTGAAAATGCCGCCGCCCAAGCGGGCAAAAATGGAAATCAGCGACGATCCAAATGCAAAACCGATCAGCGGATTCAGTAATTTAGCCAGATTTTTATCTGGCGTGAGGTTGCCGTTACCCACCAGAAACCAGTAGAAGGCCGTGACACCCAATAGCCCCAAACCGACGACCAGCATGCCAGTGATGGCCCCGCCCCGGAACGCGACGTCCAATGCTGGGCCAATGCCCCTGGTGGCAGCCTGCGCAGTACGCACATTGGCGCGCACAGAGACGTTCATGCCGATGAAGCCGCAAGCCCCTGACAGCACCGCGCCGACCACAAAGCCGACAGCGCTGAGTCCGTCCAGAAAGATCGCAATCAGGACTGTCAACACAACACCGACGATGGCGATGGTCTTATATTGCCGCGCCAGATAGGCTGCGGCGCCTGTCTGAATAGCTGCCGCAATCTCTTGCATGCGCGCGTTGCCGGGATCCTGAGAAAGGATCCAGCTGCGAGCCCAAACGCCGTATGCAACGGCGATAAATCCACAAACGAGCGCCAGAATTAGCGCTGAGTTGCCTGCCATAGTTGAGTCTCCTGTTGTTTCGCTGAAGGTCGGGCAACGTCATCGGCCCCACCGCTGCGTTGCTTCCTCGCCGTGAAACGCCCACTGCGGAGTGCGCGCCGGCAATTGGCCAACGGGCGGACTGTAACGTGAAAACGGGGGGTTTCCAGCCTCAGCAAGTGGTGAGTAAGTAAAATCAGGGTTAATCCTTAGTCCTGACCGATCCTGACCGATTTAACGCAACCAGAAAAAACTACCATGTCCCTTGACAACGTCACCCCCGGCAAAAACGTCCCTGAGGCCTTCAATGTGATCATTGAAATTCCAATGAATGCAGATCCCGTCAAATATGAAGTGGACAAGGCCACCGGCGCTATTTTTGTGGACCGTTTTATGAGCACGTCCATGCATTACCCGACCAACTATGGCTATGTGCCCAAGACCATTTCAGGCGATGGTGACCCAGTCGACGTGTTGGTCGTGACGCCTGTGCCGCTGATACCTGGCGTGGTGGTCACTTGCCGCGCCATCGGTATTCTTAAGATGCAGGATGAGGCCGGCGAAGATGGCAAGATCCTGGCGGTTCCCACGGACAAAATCCTGTCGATTTACTCCCAATGGCAAAAGCCCGAAGACCTCAATCCGCTGCGCTTGAAAACGATTGCCCACTTTTTTGAACATTACAAAGACTTGGAGGAGGGCAAATGGGTCAAGATCCTGGGCTGGGAGGGGCCAGAGTCTGCACGCCAGGAAATCATGGACGGTATCGCCAATTACAACAAGGCGCAGGCTTGACGCCTGGTATCAGCCTGGGTGTCTGGCAGCCTACGTCACCGTGATGCGCGTGTATCATCGTGGCACTGCCGACCGGTAGTGCCACGAGTCGACGTCATGGAACCGATGCAAAACCTAAATTCGAAATCTTTCCAGTCGGCGGGGTACGCCAAGAAGAATCTCATTGAAGGCAGCCAATACCTAACTTTGCGTTTGGGAGACGAAGACTACGCCATCGATATTCTGCGCGTGCAGGAAATTCGTTCGTACGAGGTTCCGACACGGATGGTGAATGCCCCAGAGTTCATCAAGGGCGTCATCAACTTGCGTGGGGTGATCGTCCCTATTGTGGATTTGCGGCTCAAACTGAGCATGGCTTCAGTGGCGTACAACGAGTTCACGGTCGTGATCATTCTGAATATTAGGGGTACCGTGCTTGGAGCCGTCGTGGACGCGGTGTCTGACGTTGTCACTTTGCCTATGGACGCCATCAAGCCGGCGCCTCAATTTGAAGCTGCCGTTGATGCCCGATTCATCACTGGGCTGGCTAGCGTTGGCGAAAGGATGCTGATCGTGATCAACATGGATGCACTGATGAGCAATGCAGAAATGGGGCTGGTCGCCAACATCCCGCGGGACTGAGTGGCGCTAGTTGTCAGCTTTGCGCATGGGGCTGCGCTGGCGCAGGTCGTCTAGGTATTCGCTGACACCCTCGCCCTCTCGCGCCAAAAATTTCTCGACGGCATCAGCGAATGCCGGATGAGCCAGCCAATGGGCGCTGGTGGCCATGACTGGCAATAATGCGCGCGCCAATTTGTGCTCTCCTTGGGCGCCACCCTCAAAGCGCTGGTAGCCGTGTTCAATGCACCATTGCAGTGGTTGGTAGTAGCAGGCTTCGAAATGCAGGCAGTCCACCCGCTCCAGGGCCCCCCAGTAGCGGCCATAGGCGACGCCCCCGCAACTTTCGGTGCTAAATTCGGCTCCAGCCCTTACGGTACTTGGGTTTATAGCTATTAAACTTGTAGCAATAGCGCGGCCATTGCGTTCGGCAATAAAGAGCAACCAGTTGTCTGGCATCGTCGTGGCCATGGCGCTGAAAAATTGCCGATTCAAATAGGGGGCATTCCCATGTTCAAGGTAAGTGCGTTCGTAACAGCGATAAAAGAATTCCCAGTCTGCGGCGTTGATGGCGGCGCCCTGGGACCAGCGGAAGCTGACACCTGCCTCGGCAACCTTGCGCCGCTCTTGCCGAATTTTTTTGCGCTTGTCTTGGGCTAACGAGCCCAGGAAAGCGTCGAAGTCAGCGTAACCGGGGTCGGTGTTGTTCCAATGAAATTGCACGGTGTGGCGCAGCATCATCCCGGCCTGGGCGCAGGCCTCCTGGTCCTGCTGGCTGGAAAACAGCACATGCAGCGACGACAGTTGTTGCGCTTTACACCATTGCACCAGTCCGGCGGCGAGTCGTGCCCGGTCCGTGACGGTTCTGGCGAGCAAGCGGCTTCCTGGTACGGGTGTGAATGGCACGGCGACCACGGCCTTAGGGTAGTAGGGCAGGCCATGCTGGGCGTAAGCGTTGGCCCACGACCAGTCAAACACGTACTCGCCGTGAGAATGGCTTTTTAAGTAAAGTGCACACGCGCCGAGCAGGCGGTGCCCGCTCTCCAGCAGCACAAATTGCGGGTGCCAGCCGGTGGTCGACACGGCGCTGCCACTGGATTGCAGGGCTGCTAGGTATTCATGGCGCATGAACGGCGTGGCGTCGTTCTCTACGGCCAGGAGCGCATTCCATTGCTCGGCATCAATGACCTCGGGGGAGTCGACAACCCGGATGACATAATCGTCTGCATCATTTGCCACTGGCTTTCCAATCTTTCTACTCGCGTTTCATGACACTCAAAATCTGCGTTGCCCAGCTCAATTTTGTGGTAGGCGATTTGGCCGGAAACTCTCAAAAAATCATTCAGGCTGCCCGCTCGGCGTATGCCGACGGAGCACGGCTGCTTTTGACGCCGGAACTTGCCATTTGCGGGTACGCCGCTGAGGACTTGTTTTTGCGGCCAGCTTTTATCGCTGCCTGTGATGATGCCGTGAAAACAGTGGCCCGTGAGCTCGCCGGGTTAAAAGATTTGAGCGTGGTGATTGGCCACCCCACTGGGGGTGACTCCAGGACCCGTTCAGTAGCCGTGCAAAACCGACACAACTCCGCCAGCGTGTGGCGCGAGGGGGTGATGGTGGCCGGCTATGCCAAGCGTGAATTACCGAACTACCAAGTATTTGATGAACGCCGCTACTTTACGCCGGGCGATGGGATCTGCGTATTTGAGGCAGGTGTGGCTGAATTTGCCGTCAAAGTCGGACTGTTGATTTGTGAAGACGCCTGGTTCGAGCAGCCGGCCCAAATGGCGAAAGAGGCGGGTGCAGAATTGCTGGCGGTGATCAATGCATCACCATTCCATGCGGGCAAAGGTCGTGAACGCGAGAGCATGATGCGTCAGCGGGTCGAAGCCTGCGGCCTGCCCATGGTGTATGCCCACCTGGTCGGAGGTCAGGATGAAGTGATTTTTGAAGGGCACTCGTTTGCGCTGCAGTCCGACGGTGCCCTGGCTGGACGCGCACCGAGCTTCATCGAAAATCAATTCAGCGTGGTGGCCGAGCGGGACCCTGGTGGCCTACATTTGAAGGCGCTGATCGAAGCCGAGCGGTCGGTCGATGCAGACCTTTGGGACGCCCTGGTGCTGGGCGTGCGGGATTACGTCGGAAAAAATGGATTTCCCGGCGTGATTCTTGGGCTGTCGGGTGGCATAGATTCCGCGCTGGTGCTGGCAGTGGCTGTTGATGCGCTTGGCAAGGACAAGGTCCGCAGCGTGATGATGCCTTCGCCCTATACGGCGGCAATCAGCTGGATCGACGCGCGGGAGATGGCGCTGCGCATGGGTGTTCGCTACGATGAGATATCGATCAAACCAGAGTTTGACGCTTTCCGGGCGTCGCTGGCGCGCGAGTTCGAAGGCCTTGCAGAGGATGCGACCGAAGAGAATATACAGGCGCGCATCCGCGGGACACTGCTGATGGCGATGTCCAATAAATTTGGAACCATCGTATTGACCACTGGCAACAAGTCTGAAATGGCGACGGGATATTGCACGCTTTATGGTGACATGGCTGGTGGATTTGCGGTGATCAAGGATCTGAGTAAAACCACCGTGTTCCGATTGGCGCGTTGGCGCAATGCCCATGACCCGTATGGGTCATGCACGCAACCGATCCCTGAGCGCATCATCACCCGACCACCCAGCGCGGAGCTCAGGCCAGATCAGACGGATCAGGACAGTTTGCCCCCCTATGAGGTGCTCGACGCCATTCTTGAGCGCTACATGGAAAATGACCAGAGCATTGACGACATCATTGGCGCAGGATTCGCCCCTGCCGATGTGGAGAAAGTCACCCGATTGATCAAGCTCAATGAATACAAACGCCGCCAATCTCCCGTGGGAATTCGCGTCACCCATCGCAGCTTTGGCAAGGATTGGCGTTATCCTATTACCAATCGCTTTCGAGCATGAACCATGAGAACGATCCCATGAAACAGATCACAGCCATCGTCAAACCCTTTAAATTGGAGGAGGTGCGCGAGGCCCTCGCTGAGTGCGGGGTTACCGGGCTCACCGTGACCGAGGTCAAGGGTTTTGGCCGCCAAAAAGGACATACCGAGCTGTACCGTGGTGCCGAATACGTGGTTGATTTTTTGCCCAAGGTGAAGGTCGAAGTCGCCGTCAAGACCGAGGATGTCGACCGTTGCGTTGACGCGATTGTCAAGGCCGCCCGCACCGGGAAGATCGGCGACGGGAAGATCTTTGTAACCAGTGTCGAGCGAGTGGTGCGCATCCGCACCGGCGAGCAAGACGAATCGGCAATCTAGATCTGGTCTAAAGTGGCGGCGGGCGCCATGCCGCCAGCCTGCACCAAGTCCTCTAGCAGCACCTGGTACTTATCGCTGCTACGCACCAAGGCCATTTGCCAATCGCCCAGAAACTGCTCAGTGACCGATGACGCCAGGAAGTCCAGCAGGCGGTCGTAATAGCCGGCGATATTGAGTATGCCAATGGGCTTGTCGTGGTAACCCAATTGGCGCCATGTCCAGACCTCAAACAGCTCCTCAAAGGTGCCAATGCCGCCGGGCAAGGCCAAAAAAGTATCGGCGCGCTCGGCCATCATGCGCTTGCGGTCATGCATCGTGTCTACGATATGCAGTTCTGTGCAGCCACGGTGCGCCCATTCTTTTTCAACCAGTGCCTTTGGAATAACCCCCACGACACGGGCGCCGCTTTGCAGAGCGGCATCGGCAACGATGCCCATCAGCCCACTCTTGCCACCGCCATAGACGAGTTGGCCGCCATGCGCCCCGATCCAATGCCCGACCTGCGCCGCCGCTGCCGCGTAGGCTGGGTTTAGCCCAGACCGAGAGCCACAATAAACGCAGACTGAAAAAGTGGGGCTCACGTTTGAATACGGGCTTTGGGCGTCGTTGAAATAAGCCGAGTTCCAGCCAGAGCATCATGCAAAAACTGCCGCTCAGGGTGGAATCGGCTGAGGACAGCCCAAACGGCCACCCAGCCCAGGACGACTACCACTATTTCCCCGACCGGCAAGTTAAACGGCGCCACTGCCCCCAAGGCAGGCATTAACCACAGCCAGCTTAGCACATAGCGCAGTAGCGCCCGCGGCTGTGAAACGGCCCGTCCGGCGACGTCGACGATGCGTATGTTCCACGTTTTCATGGCGAGGGTTTGCCCCCGAGACCACAGCCAAACGAAGTAAATGCCGAAGATCAGAAAGAGGAAGGCCTGCAGCGCGTGTCGATTGTCCAAAGCGTGCCGCGTTTGGGTCAGGGTGCCAAACAAATAGCCAAAGATGAAAACTACACCGAACATCAGGATGCCTTCATAGACCCAGCACGCCATTCGCCTCGCCAGACTAGGAGTTTGCATCTGCGCGGGCATCAAAAGGTTCCTGCGGCTCAGTTCTTCGGGGTGACAGCAGGGTCAGCCTGTGATGGTAGGTTCGGCAGCAGGGTATTTTGGTCTACGGCCGGGTTCGCCGCAGCCATTTTTAGCCCCTGTTTAGGCGCTGGGCGGCTGACGGGAATGGACGCCAGTTTTTGCGGCGCAACTGGCCGGGCAACAGCTGCAACGCCGGTTCCCTTGGTGGTCGCCAGTGTCCCTAGTTTCTTTTTTTCATCAGGGCTAAGTGCCTGATAAGCCTGCCATGTGGCCGTTTTCTGACTGGGCGTGACCAGTTTGGTTTCAGCGAAATTCAACCTGGCTTGCGTTCGTTGGTGTTGGCTCAATGTAGCCCAGTCGGTCATGCGACTATGAAGCTTGGCCTGCTCATCGGCAGACAGTTTGGGGTAGCCGGTTGCGATGGCCATCCATTTGCGCTTTTGGGCTTCGCCAAGGCTGTTCCAGTTAGCCGCCAGCGGTTTCAACGAGACTTGCTGGGCGATGGTCAACTCTTGCCAAAGCGGTTTGGAGACTGATTTAAGCGGGGTCGAACCGCTGGGTGATTCAGTGGTCTTGGCCGGCGACACCTTGACGGAAGTCAGTGGCGTCAGTTTGCTGCTCGGCGGCTCTGCCGGGCTGACGGCGCCAGTCGCCGCTACCGCGAAGCAAAGGGCCGTACCGATCAGGCCTGCCTGCAGGAGCACAGAGCTACGGAAATCTTGCGCTATGCGCGTCGGACGAGCAATATGACTTGACATTGCGGTTCAAGGGGTACGTGAGATGTTGAGCTTCAGAAAGTGGGCAAACCCTGGATCGGCATAGGCCGTCGGTGGCAGGTCATCGGTCAAGATGGCGGCATCGATTTCAGCCAAATCTTTGGCACGTTCATCGCCCTGTATTGCATCGATGATGATCAGACCCATCAGCAAGGCCAGCAAAGGCAGGGTGGCCGCAAGGCGTCCCCACCATGCTGAGCGGCGGCCGCCGCTCAATACCGCACCAGCCACGCCAGAGCCCGCCACAAAAGTTGGATTGTTGACTTGCATTGGTTTGCGGCTGGCAATTGCTCTCACACGTGCCGCCCGCAAGCGCTCGGTCGTGTCGCGGGGCAACGCATTGGCCCCTTCAGAAAGCCGTGCTGTGACCTTCAAACTGAAGCGATCGGCCGCCAGTTCTTTCTGGTGGTTCTGTGAATTCGTCATGGTCTTATCCCTTTCTCACGCAGTGCACTCGCTAATGCTGCGACCGCTCTTGAGCAATGGGTTTTAACGCTGCCTACCGAGCAGCCCATTGCAGATGCAGTTTCAGCAACATCCAACTCCTCCCAATAACGCAGCAGAAAGGCTTCCCGTTGACGTCCCGGCAGCTCTTGGATCGCAGCTTCAATAGCTAGCAAAATTTGAGCCCGTTCAGTCGTGGTCTCTGCGCTTTCTGTTTGATTGAGGTCATCCGCAAAGTGCAATGCCTCCAGCAGGTCAAAGTCGCCATCTGTACCTTCAGATTGAAAATCGCCCAAATTTGTGAAGAGAGACTGTCGAACCTTTTGCCGCCTGAAAAAGTCCAGCGTACAGTTCGACAGTATGCGCTGAAACAGCATGGGCAGCTCTGTCGCCGGCTTGAACCCATAATGCTCTGCCAGTTTCATCATGCTGTCCTGCACAATATCGAGTGCTGACTCTTCATTGCGAACATGGTAGAGCGATCGCTTGAATGCCCTTTTCTCCACGCTTTTGAGAAAATCGGCAAGTTCTTGTTCGGTGGCCAAGAGGACGAACGGTGGTGATGCGGTGGGTTGATCGAGCGGCGAGAAAGGCTTGGGGCCTGCCAATAGGCGACCCCCGGGCAGCGATTATGGCACCCGGGCTAAGCCAAATTTTCGATCTGCGGTCAGCGTTTTGACGCAATGTCATAATCGCGCTCGCAAATCAAAAGGCAAACGGGTCAAAGTTCAGCGCAAGAATCCCGGCGCTCATGGCTTTGATCTCAAGTTCCGACGCGATGCCACAAGCATGCGCCTAGGGGCACCCTAGGTTTTTCGTTAGAGAAATTCACAAAGGTTCATCATGGAAATATCAAAAACCGAAATCCCATCGGCGACGGCCGCAGTTGGCGCAAAGGCATTCTCTGCAGCCCAGGGGGTAAAAGCGTCTGGCATCTCAGGCGGCACCGAGGACCTTCGTGGCGGTGAGATTCTGGTCAAGGCACTTCAGGCGGAAGGCGTGAAGTATGTCTGGGGCTATCCCGGTGGGGCCGTACTGCACATTTACGACGCGTTTTACAAGCAGGATTCAATCCTGCACGTGTTGGTTCGACACGAGCAGGCTGCGGTCCATGCAGCGGACGGCTATGCGCGCGCGACTGGCGAAGTCGGTGTCGCCCTGGTCACCTCCGGACCAGGCGTAACGAATGCCATCACCGGCATCGCGACCGCTTATATGGACAGTATTCCGATGGTGATCGTGACCGGCCAGGTCCCAACCCACGCGATCGGCCTGGATGCTTTCCAAGAGTGTGACACGGTGGGCATCACCCGTCCGATCGTGAAACATAACTTTCTTGTGAAAGACGTGCGGGACATGGCGGAAGTCATGAAAAAAGCGTTTCACATAGCGAGAAGCGGTCGCCCCGGCCCAGTGGTTGTGGACATCCCCAAGGACGTGTCCTTCAAGAAAACTCCGTACACAGGCTATCCCGAGTCGGTCGAAATGCGCTCGTATAACCCCGTGCGTAAAGGGCATGGAGGCCAGATCCGCAAGGCGCTGCAACTGCTGCTGGCGGCCAAGCGCCCTTATATTTACACGGGCGGCGGCGTGTTGCTGAGTAATGCGTCAGCGGAGTTGCGCACGCTGGTGGACATGTTGGGATACCCATGTACCAACACCTTGATGGGCTTGGGAGCCTACCCGGCGAGTGACCGCAAGTTTCTCGGGATGCTGGGCATGCACGGAACCGTTGAGGCCAACAATGCGATGCAGAACTGCGACGTACTGCTTGCCGTGGGCGCTCGATTTGACGACCGTGTGATTGGCAACCCCAAACACTTTGCCCAGAATGAGCGGAAGATCATCCATATTGACATTGATCCCTCAAGTATTTCAAAGCGCGTCAAGGTTGATATCCCGATTGTGGGCGACGTTAAAGATGTCTTGTCAGAAATGATCGCCATGATCAAGGAGAGCAGCGTGAGGCCCGATGGCAACGCATTGGCTGCTTGGTGGGACACGATCGAGGCGTGGCGCAAGCGTGACTGCTTGAAGTACGATCACGGAAAAGGTGACGTGATCAAGCCACAGTACGTGGTGGAAACCCTTTGGAACATGACCAAGGACGTTGAAACTTACATCACCTCCGATGTCGGTCAGCACCAAATGTGGGCGGCTCAGTACTACCGTTTTGACCAACCTCGCCGTTGGATCAATTCAGGTGGGCTAGGGACCATGGGCGTTGGCATTCCGTATGCGATGGGCATCAAATTGGCTAAGCCCGATGCCGAAGTGTTCTGCATCACGGGTGAGGGCTCGGTGCAAATGTGCATTCAGGAACTCTCTACCTGCCTGCAGTACAACACCCCCATCAAGATCGTCTCCCTGAATAACCGCTATCTTGGCATGGTGCGCCAGTGGCAGGAAATTGACTACGAGGGACGCTACAGCCACAGCTACATGGATGCGCTGCCAAATTTTGTCAAACTCGCCGAGGCCTATGGCCATGTCGGCATGCTGATCGAGAAGCCTCAGGACGTGGAGCCCGCCCTGCGTGAGGCGCGTAAACTCAAGGATCGCACTGTTTTCATGGACTTCCGCACGGATCCGACAGAAAACGTGTTCCCCATGGTGAAAGCCGGCATGGGTATTACAGAGATGCTATTGGGCTCAGAAGACCTTTAAACTTTATTTGAGGAATCTATTGACTGCCGAGCCTTGCGGTTACCGTCGCAAGGGGAGGGCATCGAAAAGAGGAATCACACTTATGAAACACATCATTGCTGTACTGCTTGAAAACGAACCGGGCGCGTTGTCCCGTGTAGTCGGACTGTTTTCCGCGCGTGGTTATAACATCGAGTCCCTGACGGTGGCCCCTACGGAAGACGCTAGCTTGTCCCGTATGACGATCCAGACCACCGGCTCAGACGACGTGATTGAGCAGATCACCAAGCACCTTAACCGGTTGATTGAAGTGGTCAAAGTGGTTGACCTGACCGAGGGCGCCTACATCGAGCGCGAACTGATGATGGTCAAGGTGCGCGCTGTGGGTAAGGAGCGTGAAGAAATGAAGCGCATGGCAGACATTTTTCGTGGACGCATCATTGATGTGACAGAGAAAAGTTACACCATTGAACTGACCGGTGATCAGTCCAAGAACGATGCTTTTCTTGAGGCGATCGAGCGGGGAGCCATCCTGGAAACCGTGCGAACCGGTTCCAGCGGAATAGGGCGCGGCGAACGTATCCTGCGAGTTTAATTTTTACAACGGAGAAAGAGCAATGAAAGTTTATTACGACAAGGACTGCGACCTGAGCCTGATCAAAGGCAAGACAGTGGCAATCATCGGTTACGGCAGCCAGGGCCATGCCCACGCGCAGAACCTCAATGACAGTGGCGTCAAAGTGGTTGTTGGTTTGCGTAAAGGCGGCGCTTCCTGGTCCAAGGTGGAAAAAGCGGGGCTGCAAGTGGCCGTGGTCGCTGAGGCAGTGAAGGCCGCAGACGTGGTCATGGTTCTTCTGCCTGATGAGCAAATCGGGTCTGTTTACAGCAGTGAGATTGAGCCGAATATCAGGCAAGGCGCGTCATTGGTTTTTGCGCATGGCTTCAATGTTCATTACGGTCTGGTGAACCCGCGCGCTGATCTGGACGTTTGGATGGTGGCGCCTAAGGCGCCCGGCCATACGGTTCGCGGCACCTACGCACAAGGCGGCGGCGTCCCCCACCTCATCGCTGTCCATCAAGACAAGTCGGGACGTACGCGCGAACTCGCCCTGAGCTATGCCATGGCGAATGGTGGTGGCAAGGCCGGCATCATTGAGACCAATTTCCGCGAAGAGACCGAAACTGACCTTTTCGGTGAGCAGGCGGTGCTGTGTGGGGGGACGGTCGAACTCATCAAGGCTGGATTCGAGACCTTGGTTGAAGCGGGTTATGCGCCCGAGATGGCGTATTTCGAATGCTTGCACGAACTCAAGTTGATCGTCGACATGATTTATGAGGGCGGCATTGCCAACATGAATTACTCGATTTCCAACAATGCCGAGTATGGTGAGTATGTCACCGGCCCCAAGATCGTGACCAGTGCCACCAAGGACGCCATGCGGCAGTGTCTCAAGGACATTCAGACGGGTGAGTACGCAAAGAGCTTTATCTTGGAGAACAAGGCTGGCGCGCCCACCCTGTTGAGTCGCCGTCGCCTGATGTCAGAGCACCAGATTGAAACGGTCGGCGAAACACTTCGCGCGATGATGCCCTGGATCAAGAAGAACAAGTTGGTTGATCAGACTCGCAATTGAGGAATCATTGCGATGCAACAAAGGCCACCTCGGTGGCCTTTGTTACTTTATTTCGAATCGTGGCCGGAGGGCAGTTTTATGCATGATGGAATCGACCCAGATGTGACTGAGGGTGAGGCGGTCATGGTGCGGAAGCGGCGCAAGGGCATCTACATTTTGCCCAATCTGTTCACGCTGGCCGCATTATTCGGCGGCTTCTATGCGGTCATCATGGCCATCAATGGGCGCTTTGACATGGCAGCAGTGGGCATCTTCTGTGCCATGGTACTCGACAGTCTTGACGGGCGGGTTGCCAGGATGACCAATACCCAAAGCGCGTTTGGTGAGCAGATGGATTCCTTGTCCGATATGGTGTCATTCGGTGCGGCGCCGGCTATCATTTCGTACGTATGGGCGCTCCAGGGCCTGGGCCGATGGGGTTGGATTGCTGCATTTGTCTACTGCGCGTGCGCTGCACTGCGTCTAGCCCGATTCAATGTGAATACTGGCGTGGTAGATAAAAGCTATTTTCAAGGATTACCGTCGCCTGCCGCCGCTGCACTGATTGCCGGCTTTATTTGGCTGATGACGGATCAGGGTATCAAGGGCAGTAGCGTTGCTTGGCCTATGTTTGCTCTGGCGCTCTATGCAGGACTGACCATGGTGACCAATGTCCCGTTCTACAGCTTCAAGGATGTGCACATGAAGAAGAGTGTGCCCTTTGCCGTCATTGTTTCGATCGCGCTCGTCATTGCTATCATCAATATCGACCCGCCAATCGTCATGTTTGGTGTGTTTATGCTGTACGGCTTCAGTGGCTATGTGATTTATGCGTGGCGCAAGACGAAAGGTGTTCAGACCAGCGTGATCAGCACCTCGACTGAGGAGCCAGATGAAAGAGGCCTGCACAAATGACGCTGATTGGCGTGATATTGGCGGAATTTTTCGCCATCAGGTTGGGCTGTGGTACAGTTTCGTTATGAACCATCAAGTGCACAATCTACTGCTATTGCTAACGCCAGACGGGCGGAGACGGTAGCGCACGCGCACACCCAAACCAAAAGCCCGTAAGCATCTGCTACGGGCTTTTTGTTTGGTGCACTCTTTTTTAACAAGCCCTTTGGAACCATACAGGAGATTCAGATGAGCGACAAATTGATTATTTTTGACACCACTTTGCGAGACGGTGAGCAGTCCCCCGGTGCGTCCATGACCAAGGATGAAAAGCTGCGGATTGCAAGGCAACTCGAACGGCTCAAAGTCGATGTGATCGAGGCCGGTTTTGCTGCCAGTTCGAACGGAGATTTTGAGGCAGTTAAGGGTATCGCCAATGCAATCAAGGATTCGACGATTTGCTCGCTTTCGCGCGCGAATGATCGGGATATTTCAAGAGCGGCTGAGGCGCTGAAAGGGGCAAACAGCGCACGTATTCACACGTTTATCGCGACGTCAGCCTTGCACATGGAAAAGAAGCTGCGAATGACACCAGACCAGGTGTTTGAGCAAGCCAAACAGGCCGTTCGCTTTGCCCGCAACCTCGTCTCTGACGTTGAGTTCAGTCCGGAGGATGGTTACCGCAGCGACATGGATTTCCTGTGTCGAGTACTTGAGGCGGTGATCAAGGAGGGGGCTACGACAGTCAACGTACCGGACACAGTGGGCTATGCTGTTCCGGAGCTTTATGGAAATTTCATCAAAGAGCTTCGGGATCGCATTCCTAACTCGGACAAGGCCATCTGGTCGGTCCATTGTCACAATGATCTCGGCATGGCGGTCGCCAACTCTCTGGCCGGGGTGAAGATTGGTGGCGCACGACAGGTGGAATGCACGATCAATGGCTTGGGAGAGCGGGCCGGCAATTGCAGCCTGGAAGAGGTCGTCATGGCGATCAAAACCCGGCGCGATTATTTTGGCCTCAGCCTTGGGATCGATACAAAACATATCCTGGCCGCCAGTCGTATGGTTAGCCAGACCACTGGTTTTGTCGTCCAGCCCAACAAGGCAGTGGTCGGTGCCAATGCGTTTGCACATGCCTCCGGTATCCATCAGGATGGGGTACTCAAGGCGCGTGACACTTATGAAATCATGAGGGCGGAAGATGTGGGCTGGAGTGCGAACAAAATCGTTCTCGGCAAGCTCAGTGGGCGCAACGCCTTCAAGCAGCGGCTCCTGGAGTTGGGCGTGCAACTTGAAAGCGAAACCGACATCAACGCGGCATTTGCCAAGTTCAAGGAACTGGCCGACCGAAAAAGCGAGATTTTTGACGAAGACATCCTCGCACTGGCCAGTGACGGTAGTGTCTCCCATGAGGATGAGCAGTTCGTTTTTGTTTCGCTGTCCCAGCATAGCGAGACGGGCGAGCGGCCTCAGGCCAGTGTCGTTTTTACAGCGCAGGGCAAGGAGGTCAGGGGTTCGTCGGATGGTAATGGTCCAGTGGATGCGTCTTTAAAGGCAATCGAGTCCCATGTCAAAAGCGGCGCTGAAATGGTGCTGTATTCAGTCAACGCCATCAGCGGTTCGACCGAAAGCCAAGGTGAGGTGACGGTTCGCCTGCAAAACAGTGGGCGTGTTGTCAATGGCGTCGGCTCAGACCCCGATATCGTGGTGGCCTCTGCCAAGGCTTACTTGAGCGCACTCAACAAATTGCACAGTAAAGCCGAGCGTGTGGCCGCCCAGGGTTGAGGTGTTTGTGGCTGGACATGACTTTGATTAAGAAAGACGTGCAAGTAATTGATATTGAGTGGTTTTTTTGGATAAACTCAAGTCAGTTCAATAGCCCGGAGGTGGCCGCATGCCAACAACCAGACAGCATTCGTGGAGAAATCCCGTGAACCTGGGTTTCATCCGGTTGGGGATCGTCGCGTTTGTGCTGGGGATGTGGCAGCCTTTTGTTTTCGCGGCTCAGCCTCAGGGGCAGGTCAAAGCCTCAACCTCGAAGGCTAAGCCAATCAAGCGCAAGGCCGTCGCCGCGCCAGCTGTCAAAGTCAAAGTCAAAGCCAAGGCGGGGATGGCACGAGCAAGTGTGGCCCCTTTGAGGCCTTCTTACGGTCAACTGGCTGGTTTGCATGGATCGCGCGATGCCCTTGAACTGAAATCTAGCGTGGCGCTGGTCATCGATCAAGAGACCAGTGAAGTGCTCTTTAGCAAGAATGACAAAGCAGTGTTGCCAATTGCCTCATTGACCAAGCTGATGACGGGTTTGGTGGTCAGCGAAGCTAAGCTGTCCATGGATGAGAAAATAGTGATTTCCCAAGACGATGTGGACACGGAGAAGGGCAGTACGTCACGCTTGAGTGTTGGTACCGAGCTGAGCCGTGCCGAACTCTTGCATCTGGCATTGATGTCTAGCGAAAATCGAGCCGCGCATGCGCTTGGACGCAGTCACCCAGGTGGCCTGTCTGTTTTCGTTGCCCTGATGAATGCGAAAGCCAGATCACTTGGGATGAGTGACACCAAGTACGTGGAACCTACCGGCTTGTCCAGCAAAAATCAGTCTAGCGCCCATGATTTGGTCAAGCTGGTCAACATCGCCTCCGCAGATGCGCTGCTTCGTGAATTTTCCACTTCCCCAGGGCATCAGATTGAGGTAGGACACCGCACCCTGCAATACAACAATACCAATCGACTGGTCAAAAACCCCGCCTGGGAGATGGGTTTGCAGAAGACGGGCTATATTTCCGAGGCCGGGCACTGTCTGGTGATGCAGGCCCGAGTGGCTGGTCGCAAACTGATCATGGTGTTCTTGGACTCGGCGGGAAAGCTGACCCGCCTGGCAGATGCCGAGCGGGTGCGACGTTGGGTGGAAACCACGTCGTCGCTTGCGCCGCGCTCAGCCGCCACAACAGCCGGTGGCAAACACGACATCTTGCTGGCGATCCGTTAGCGGTTAGGCCCAGTAGCTATCGATGGGCGTCACCCCGATAGCCCAGGCTGGTTGAAATCTCTTTGGCTGTGGCCTGCAATTTGGGCAACCACGCTTCTTCCAGTCGCTCGGCCGGCGCGGAAATTGACAAGCCGGCAATAAGCCTGCCTTGGTCATCGTAAATACCGGCAGCCATGCAGCGAACACCGAGTTCCAACTCCTCGTTATCACGCGCAACGCCGTACTGGCGGACTCTCGATAGATCTCGCTCCAACACTGGTAATTGGGTTAGGCTGTTTTTCGTATGGCCAGTCAGCCCGGTGCGAGTGGCATAAGCTCTCACTCGCAGCGGGTCATCGGCGGCCAGAAACAGCTTGCCAACCGAAGTCAGGTGCAGCGGCGCTCGGCCGCCAATGGCCCGAACCACCTGCATGCCGGACCTTTCGCTGTAGGCGCGCTCAACGTAGATGATTTCGTCGCCTTGACGTACGCTGAGATTGACCGGTTGCTGGATCAGCTTGTGCAGATCGCGCATGGGTAGCAAGGCGGCATCACGCACATTCAGCCGACTTTTCACCAGATTGCCAAGCTCGAGCAATCGCATGCCCAGGCGGTAACTGCCTGGTTGCGGGCGGTCAACAAATCGGCCTGTCGCTAAGTCATTGAGAATGCGGTGCGTAGTGGAGGGGTGAAGGCCTGTTTTCTCGCTGATTTCTTTGAGTGAAATGGCATCTTCCCGTGACGCCAGTACATCGATCAAAGCGAACATGCGCTCAATAACCTGTACGGTTGGCGTGGTCGGCATGGGACTGTCTGTCTTTCGCACTTGTTCTCCTGAATGACGCACCAAAATTTTACCATGTGAAAATGGCGGGTCTTTTGTGCCGACAGTGCGCGAGTCTCAGGTGTGGCCCGGCTGGTGGATGGCCCATTGACCGTCTATCAGCAGGGCCATCGGCAAAAAACGGGATTTGTAGCTCATCTTCTGGCTGGTCTTGATCCAATAGCCCAGATAAACATAGGGCAATCGAAGTGCTCGCGCCTGCTCAATTTGCCAGAGCACGTTGTACGTGCCATAGCTGCACTTGGGGTCAGGTTCGTAGAAGGTGTAGACCGCCGAAATGCCGTCATCGAGCACGTCAAGAATAGACACCATTTTGAGTGGTCCGGGGCTCCCATCTGACCCCATTTCCCGGAACTCAACCAGCCTGGAATTGACGCGACTTTGCAGCAGAAACTGGGAATATTGGTCGACGCTGTCCTGGTCCATTCCGCCACCGGCATGACGGCTGTTTTGATACCGAAGGTACAGCATGTAATGTTCTTGTACGAAACAAAGATCAAGCACCCTTGCCTGTAAGTTGCTGTGCCGGGCTTGGGCCCGGCGCTGACTGCGGTCCGGCTTGAATTCGTTGGCCAGCACACGTAGCGGTATACAGGCCCGGCAACCGTCGCAATACGGGCGGTAGGTGAACATGCCACTGCGTCGAAAACCCCTGGCAACCAGTCCCGAATACGTCTCGTTGTTGATCAGGTGGCTGGGTGTTGCGACCTGTGATCGGGCCTGCTGATCAAAAAGGTAGCTGCATGGGTAGGCCGCAGTGGCATAGAACTGCACCGTCTGCAAGGGAAGGTCTTTGAGATGCGTCACTTGGTGTTAGACCTTGGGGACATGATCAGGGCCCAGTCTTGGGGGTCAAATTGCCAGCTTGGTGAGGATTGTTGCAGTGCGGCAGAAACGCCCGCAAGAAACTGCTTGCGGGGCATCTCTTGCGCGCCAAGCGAAGCCAGGTGGCGGGTGTTCTGCTGGCAGTCGATCTGTTGAATGCCGTGTCGGCGACAAAAAGCGACCAGCGCTGCCAGTGCGATTTTCGAGGTGTCGTTGGCCTGGTTGAACATGGACTCACCGAAAACAGCCTTGCCCAAGGCAACGCAATACAAACCGCCGACCAACTTGCCGTTGATCCAGGTTTCAACACTGTGCGCGTCGCCGGCACGGTGCAACTCGCAGTAGGCCTCGATCATGGACGGAAGAATCCAGGTTCCTGCCTGCCCTGACCGTGGGCTACTGGCGCAGGCCTGGATGACTTCACGGAATGCGGTGTCAATTCGCACATCACAACCCGAGGTTCGTCTAAATTTTTGAATCGTCTTCCTCAGAGATGGGTGCACGAGGAACTGGGTGGTCTGCAAGACCATTCGTGGGTCTGGACTCCACCAGAGGACCGGCTGCCCGTCGCTAAACCACGGGAATATTCCATGGCTGTAGGCGTTTCGCAAGGTGACGATGTCGAGTACGCCGCCGGCTGCCAGCAAGCCTGGCGCTGGTGCGTCTGGACCCCAAGCCAAGCGCGGCTCTGGAAAGGCTGCGCCGGGCCTGAGCCAAGGTAACTGCGGGGCTGGCGTGGGCATGGGTGAACTGTAGCTGAGGTGCGGTCGCAGCGTGCGCAGGTTCCCCCCAGTTGGCACGCATTTGCATGAATAGGCGCCGCCGATCTCCGAAACAGTGCAACCAGCAGGGAAAACAGTGCCGGCCACCGCTACAATAAGAGCCAGTCGGGGTGTAGCGCAGCCTGGTAGCGCATCTGGTTTGGGACCAGAGGGTCGAAGGTTCGAATCCTTTCGCCCCGACCA
>CAJAXU010000365.1 GCA_903948045.1 uncultured beta proteobacterium
CCCAGCAAGGCAGGCGCAGAACCAGTGTAAGGAATATGCGTCATGGACACGCCGGTCATGGACTTGAACAACTCTCCCGCCAGGTGGATGGACGTGCCGCTCCCACTGGAGGCCATGTTCAAACCCGCCGACTGGGTGCGGCCATACTGGATGAAATCGGGCACCGTGTTGATGCCCAGCTGGCGCGCCCGTTCGCTGTTCATCACCGTCACATTTGGCACCCCGGCCACCAGGGTGATCGGCGCAAAATCTTTTTGTGGGTCGTAGGCCAGTTTGGTGTACAGCGACTTGTTGATGCCGTGCGTGCCAACCGTGCCCATCAGCAGGGTGTAGCCGTCCGCCGGGGCTTTGGCCACCTGCTCGGCGCCGATGTTGCCACCAGCGCCACCTCGGTTCTCCACGACGAAGGGCTGGCCAAAGGCTTTGGCCAGCTCGGGCGCCACCGCCCGGGCCAGGATGTCGGTGGTGCCGCCGGGGGCAAACGGCACCACGATCTTGACCGGCTTGCTCGGCCAAGCGCTTTGCGCCCATGCAGCACCTGCTACAGCAAAAGTAGCAGCCACCCCTAGAGCAACAATGGCTAGAGCCCTAAATGGGCCAGACCGGGCGACCATGGCTTAGTCAGCAAACTTGCCGGCTGCCTCAATGGCGGGCTTGAGCTTGGCGATCTCGGCAGTGACATAGGCCTTGTGCGCAGCCGGATCGGTGCGGTTGTCACTCACCACCACGGCGCCCAGCGCCTCTTGCCGCTTGAGGAACTCGGGGTCTTTCAGGGCGGCCTTCATGGCGTCGTTGAGCTGCTTGAGCACGGCCGGTGGCGTGCCCTTGGGCGCGTACATGCCATGCCACACCGTCAGGTTGAAGCCTTTGAGGCCCATTTCCTGCAGCGACGGGTAGTCTTTGAGCAGCTTGTGGTTGTTCAAGCGGCCGGCCGTGGTGACGGCAAAAGCTTTGACGCGGCCGGCCTCAATTTGCTGGGTGGTGTTGGTGGTCTGGTCGCACATCAGGTCAACCTGGCCGCCCATCAGGGCGGTCATGGCCGGGGCCGTGCCGTTGAACGGGATGGTGGTCATGGCCTCTTTGGCATTAACCGCCGACTGCCACATCAGGCCGCACAGGTGCGAGGCCGAACCCAGCCCGGCGTGGGCGATGTTGAGCGCGCCGCCATTGGCGCGGATGTAATTTTCAAAATCGCGGTAGGTGTTGGCCGGCAGCTGGGGCTTGCCAATGAGCGTCATGGGCACGTCGTTGATCATGCCCAGGTACTCAAAGTCTTCCAGCGGCTTGTACTGCAGCTTGCGGTACAAGCCGGCGGTGGCGGCCATGCCAATGTGCCAGACCAGCAGGGTGTGGCCATCGGGCGCAGCGCGGGCCACCTTGGTGGCGCCGATGGTGCCGCCGGCGCCGTTGACGTTTTCTACCACGAAGTTACTGCCAGGCAGGGTTTTGCGCATGGCCTCACCCAGTTGGCGTGCCACCAGATCGGTCGGGCCGCCGGCGGCGAAAGGCACCACCAGCGTAATCGGCTTGGTGCCGGGGTAGGTTTGCGCTTGGGCAAACAGGGCGACGGAGGCAGCAGCCAGAACCAGCAAACGTTTCATTTCAAATCTCCAATTTAAACAAAGACAGCAAAGGGTAGCGAGGCCCATGGCTCCGCGCAATGCGGAAACTACCTAGGCCCGCAGCAAATTGACACGAGCTTATCGCAAGTCAACTACCCCTTTGGACGCCCGCCCTATTTGTAACTCCGCGCGTCCTCAATCACCTTGCCGTCGTTGGGCAGGCTGCCCAGCGGCAGCAGCTCGACCTCGCCGCGCAGTTTGGTGATGTCGCGAATCGCGTCGCCGATGCGGCTGGCCAACGCTGCTGGTTCACCGGCGGTCTCGACCTTGAGCGTCATGGCGTCGTTGGCCATTTCACCGGTCACCACCAGGCGTGCCCGCGCCACCTCGGGGAAGCGCTTGGCGATGGCATCCACCTGGGCCGGGTGCACAAACATGCCGCGGATCTTGGTGGTCTGGTCGGCCCGCCCCATCCAGCCCTTGATGCGGGTGTTGGTGCGCCCGGTGGGGCAGGGCCCGGCCAGCACGGCCGACAGATCACCCGTGCCAAAGCGGATCAGCGGGTAGACCGGGTTCAGGCTGGTCACCAGCACCTCGCCCACTTCGCCATCGGCCACCGGGTCGCCGGTGCCGGGGCGCACGATCTCCACAATCACGCCCTCATCCAGCACCAAGCCCTCACGCGCCGCGGTCTCGAATGCGATCAAACCGACGTCGGCCGTGGCATAGCACTGATAACCGGCAATGCCACGCTCAGCAAACCAGTCGCGCAGCGAGGGTGGGTACGCCTCACCGCCAAACATGGCCTTGGTGACGCTGGGTAGGGCCATGCCCATCTCGGCAGCTTTTTCGACAATGATCTTGAGGAAACTGGGGGTGCCGATATAGCCCGCAGGCTGTAACTGAGCCATGGCCTGCACCTGCTGCTCGGTCTGGCCGGTGCCGCCGGCAAACACGGTACAGCCCAGCGCATGGGCGCCCGACTCCATCATCGAGCCGGCCGGCA
>CAJAXU010000366.1 GCA_903948045.1 uncultured beta proteobacterium
GCCCAGGGTCAGCATATAGGTATAAGCCAGCTGCCGGTTTGCAAACAGCTCAATGGGAATCAGCGCTTGCGCCTGGCGCTTCTCGATCACCACCAAAGTGACCAGCAGCACGCCACTGGCAGCCAGAAACCAAGGCCACAGCACCATCCCCATGGCCGAGTCCGGCAGGCGTGAAATCCCCAGCACCAGGCTCAGCAGAAACAACAAAGTCACCGCAATACCCGCCGTGTCGATGGGACCTGGTGCCGCGTCGGTACGCTTAGCCGGCAAGCTGCGGTAACCCAACCACAGCACGACCAGAGCAACGGGAATATTCACCAGGAACAGCCAGCGCCAGCCCAGCGTGGATGTGAGCAGGGTAGCCAATGGCGGCCCAAGCACAAAAGCCATGCCGTGGGTGGCACCAATCAGCCCCAAAATACGGCCCCGCCGCTCGGCTGTGAACACATCACCAATCACCGCACTGGCCACCGGCGCAATGCCCCCTGCGCCAATGCCCTGGATGGCACGGCTGACCAGCAGCAGGTCAAAGCTGGGGGCCGCAGCGATGCACAGCGAGCCGATGGCGAAAAGCGCCACACTGGCCAGATACACCGGACGGCGGCCATGGCGGTCGCTGAAGTAAGCCATCAGCGCCGTGCTGCACATCGAACTCAGGGAAAAAACGGTAGACAGCAGTCCGGCAGTACGGTTGTCAATACCATAGGCTGCACGCAATGCAGGCAGCACTGGCCCCACGATGGCTGAATCGAGTGCCGCCATGAAGACACCGATGAACAGCACCTGCACCAGGCGGCGTTGTGCGGTATTGGCAGCAGGCAAAGTAGTGTGATGCGGGGTCTGCTGGCTCATCAAAGTGGCTGACTTAGGCTAATCATTTTTCGCGGTTTCTGCGCAGACGTGTAGCGTACTCGAAGCCTGCAGCCTCGTCAGGCTATGGCAGTGAGTTGGTACGCCTCAATTTGGGGGAAAGTCTGGACGGCATCCTCTCGCTTCCAGCGAAGTCCAAAGAACATGATCTTTAGACTTTGGTGTATAAACACTTACACACCCAAACACCGGAGAAATCATGGATTCAGTTCGCTGGAACATCGCTGTGTCGCCAGACACAGACCAATCCGTGCGCATGTTCTTAGCCGCGCAAGGCGGCGGACGCAAGGGCGACTTGTCGCGCTTCATCGAGGAAGCGGTGCGCGCCTACCTTTTGGAAAAGGCCGTCGAACAAGCCAAGTCGGCTGCGACCGGCATGGGCGAGACTGAACTGACAGACCTGATCGACGAGGCGGTGCAGTGGGCGCGTGAGCATTAATGCGGGTCATTTTGGACACCAACGTGCTGCTTGGTGCGCTGATCTCGCCCTATGGCCCGCCTGACATCATTTATCGCGCATGGCGCTCCGGGAAATTCGAACTGGTTACCTCTTCCATACAGCTTGACGAGCTGCGGCGCGTCAGCCGATACCCCCAGCTCAAGACGATCTTGCCAGCCCACCGAGTCGGCACCATGGTGAACAACATGCATCGCGCCATCGTGCTGGGCACCTTGCCCCCTCCCCCGGATGGCATGGACCTCAACGATCCCAATGATGTTTTCCTGCTTTCCATGGCATTGGCCAGCGAGGCAGATTACCTGGTGACCGGTGATCGCCGTGCCGGACTGCTACAGCGCGGAAGCCTTGGCCGCACCCGGATCGTCACCCCGGCCACCTTTTGCACCGAAGCTCTTTGAGCGCGTGTCGAGGAGTCAGCTCAACAGCTTTACATCAGTTAGGCCGTGCCTCGTAAAGATACTTCTGAAACCCCACAAACACCCGGCGGATCTGGTCGGCGCTGCCCAGATCGGCCACCGCGTCGGCGATGGCGTTGTTGTAGCGCAGTCGCAGCAAGGGGGTGAGCTTTTCGGCATCCAGTTCTTCCACCCCCTCTTTCACATACTGGGCCAATACGAAATCCACAAAGGCCTGCTGCCGGTCCGTGAACTTTTGGTGCACTTCGGTCTTGGCCATGGCGGCGCGCTCGGCACGGGTCTGGGGTGCCAGGGCAAAGGCCACATAGGCCAGCACGTCAAACAGATCGCTGCTTTGGGCTTCACTCACCTTTTGCATTTCGGCCAAAGGCTCCTTGCCAAAACCCTTGTCGGCCAGGCCTTCCAGCAATTTGCGGCGGGTGTCGGGCTCGCTCCACAGCGCGC